>NZ_JBVHIP010000001.1:0-176611 GCF_055560495.1 Kitasatospora sp. NPDC023176
TATCCGGTATTAGACCCCGTTTCCAGGGCTTGTCCCAGAGTGCAGGGCAGATTGCCCACGTGTTACTCACCCGTTCGCCACTGATCCACCCCGAAGGGCTTCACCGTTCGACTTGCATGTGTTAAGCACGCCGCCAGCGTTCGTCCTGAGCCAGGATCAAACTCTCCGTGAATGTCTACCCGACAGTGCTTAATTAAAAGCGTCAGGTCCACACTCGCGTTGAGCGGCACGGCAACCACCGGAATAGGGCGGTCCCGCGCACTGCGTCCTCGCTAGTGTTTGTTTCAAAAGGAATCTCCAACCCCGATCAGACGATCGAGGCCGGGGATGTCAACATATCTGGCGTTGACTTTTGGCACGCTGTTGAGTTCTCAAGGAACGGACACTTCCTTCGAGCCGCCTTCCAGCGGGCCCTCCGGGCGCTTCGTTCTTTCGTGTTTCCAGCTTATCAGATGTTTTCCGCTCCGTTTTCCGGAGTTTCATTCATCGGATTCACTTTCCGCTTTGTCGCCCCGGTCTCCCGCGGCGACTCCGGAACTGTACGGTGACCGGCCCGCCACATGCAAATCGCCTCCGCCCGGGGCTCCGGGCGGAGGCGATCAGCTGTCAGGGGCGCGTCAGGCGCGGCCCATCTCCTCGGCGATGGCCGCCGCGAAGGCGTCGATGTCGGCCTCCGTGGTGTCGAAGGCGCACATCCAGCGCACCTCGCCGGTGTGCTCGTTCCAGAAGTAGAAGCGGTAGCGCTTCTGGAGTCGCTCGCTCACCTCGCGCGGGAGGATCGCGAAGACCGCGTTCGCCTGGACCGGGCGCACGACCTCGATGCCGTCGATCTTCCGGACCGCCGCCTCCAGCCGGCTGGCCATCGCATTGGCGTGGCCGGCGTTGCGCAGATAGAGGTCGCCCGAGAGCAGTGCCTCGAACTGGACGGAGACGAAGCGCATCTTCGAGGCGAGCTGCATCGAGGTCTTGCGCAGGTACTTGATGTTGCGCACCCGCTCCGGGTTCAGCACCACCACGACTTCACCGAGCAGCAGGCCGTTCTTCGTGCCGCCGTAGGACAGCACGTCGACGCCCGCGTCGGTGGTGAAGTCCCGCATCGGCCGGCCGAGCGCGGCGGCGGCGTTCGCCAGCCGGGAGCCGTCCATGTGGACGAGCATGCCGAGCTGGTGGGCGTGCTCGGTGATCGCGCGGATCTCGTCGATCGTGTAGAGGGTGCCGAGCTCGGTGCTCTGGGTGATGGAGACCGCGAGCGGCTGCGCGCGGTGCTCGTCGCCGAAGCCCCAGGCCTGCTGGTCGAGCAGCTCGGGGGTGAGCTTGCCGTCCGGGGTGGGGATGGTGTGCAGCTTGATGCCGCCCATCTTCTCCGGGGCACCGCCCTCGTCCACGTGGATGTGGGCGGTGTCGGCGCAGACCACGGCTCCCCAGCGCGGCAGCAGCGCCTGGAGGGCGACCACGTTGGCGCCGGTGCCGTTGAAGACGGGGTAGGCCTCGGCCTTGTCGCCGAAGTGGCGACGGAAGACGTCCTGGAGGTGCGCCGTGTAGTCGTCCTCGCCGTAGGCGACCTGGTGGCCGCCGTTGGCGAGGGCGATCGCGGCGAGGACCTCGGGGTGCACGCCGGCGTAGTTGTCGCTGGCGAAGCCGCGGACGGCGGGGTCGTGCCGCCGTACCGCGTCCGTACGGGTGAGGTCGGTCATCGGGCTGTCAGCCACAGGTGCTGTCCGTTCAGTTCTGCTGCGGGGCGGTCCCAGAGGTCCGCCAGGTGTCCGGCGAGGTCGGCGGTGTCGGTGAAGCCGGCGAACTTCGCCTCCGGCTTCTCGGCCCGCATCTCGGGGCTGACCAGCGCCTTGATGACCAGGATCGCAGCCGCCGCGGTGGGCTCGCCGTCCGGGGAGGTGGTCTCCTTCTTGAAGGAGTCGGCCATGGCGAGGGTCCAGGCCTCGGTGGCGGCCTTGGCGGCCGCGTAGGCGGCGCCGCCGGCGGTCGGCTTGTGCGCCGCGGCGGCGGAGACCATCGCGTAGCGGCCGGCCGGGCTGCGGACCAGCGCGGGCTGGAAGGCCAGCGAGGTGTGCTGGAGGGTGCGCACGACGGTGTCGTGCAGGAAGTCCCAGTCGTCCAGGCGGCTGTCGAAGAAGGTCTTGCTGCCGCGCCAGCCGCCGACCAGGTGGAACAGGCCGTCGACGTGGCCGTGCTCGGCCTCCAGGTGGTCGGCCCAGTCGTGGACCTCCTGCGGGTCGAGCAGGTCGATCACCTGGCCGCTCACCTTCGCCCCGCGCACCGCGACGCGGGTGGCGTCCAGGGCGGACTCCAGGCGCTGGGGGTCGATGTCGGCACCGATCACGGTGGCGCCCTCGGCCGCGAGGCGGCGCATCACGGCCTGGCCGGCCGGGCCGCTGGCTCCGGCGACGGCGATGACCTTGCCGGCCAGCTTGGTGGAGGGGTTGGTGGTCACGCGGCGACTCCCTGGATACCGGCGCCGGTGATGCCGGCGGTGGCGGCGATGACGCCGCGGAGCTTCTTGGACAGGGCCTCGTAGAACATGCTCAGCGGGAACTCGTCCGGGAGCACGGCGTCGCACAGCGCCTTGTTCAGGGCCTTGCCGTCGGCGATGTCGAGCGGGAGGGCCTCGGGACCCTTCGCCCAGGTGGAGGCCGGGTGCGGGGTGAGGTAACGGGAGACCAGCTCGTACGCGGCGATCCAGTGGGCCGGCTTGGGCCGGTCGATGCCGTCGCGGTAGAGGGTCTCGATGTCGCCGCAGAGCGCGTTGGTGACCTTCGGGGCGAGGTCCCAGTCGATGGTGAGGCGGTTGTCGCGCCAGCGCAGCGCGTCGTGCTTGTGCAGGTACGCGAAGAGCAGCTGGCCGCCGAGGCCGTCGTAGTTGCGGACGCGGTCACCGCTGACCGGGAAGCGGAACATCCGGTCGAAGAGGATCGCGTACTGGACGTCGCGGGCGTGCGGGTTGCCCTCGTCCTCCAGCTTCACCGCCTCCTTGAAGGTGGTGAGGTCGCAGCGGAGCTCCTCCAGGCCGTACATCCAGAACGGGCTGCGCTGCTTGATCATGAAGGGGTCGAACGGCAGGTCGCCGTGGCTGTGGGTGCGGTCGTGGACGAGGTCCCACAGGACGAAGGTCTCCTGTGCGCGCTGCTGGTCCTGGAGCAGGCCCTCGGCGTCGGCCGGGATCTCCAGGCCGAGCTGCTGGACGGCGCTGGTCGAGACGGCGCGGAAGCGGGCGGCCTCGCGGTCGCAGAAGATGCCGCCCCAGGTGAAACGTTCCGGCGCCTCGCGCACGGAGACCGTCTCGGGGAAGAGGACGGCGGAGTTGGTGTCGTACCCGGCCGTGAAGTCCGTGAAGGTGATCGGCACGAACATCGGGTTGTCGAAGCGGGTGCGCTCCAGCTCGTCCAGCCACTCGGGCCACACCACGCGCAGCAGGACGGCTTCCAGGTTGCGGTCCGGGTTGCCGTTCTGGGTGTACATCGGGAAGACGACCAGGTGCTCCAGACCGTCCTCGCGCTGGGCGGCGGGGTTGAAGGCGAGCAGCGAGTCCAGGAAGTCGGGCTCCCGGTACCCGGTGTCGGCCCACTTGGCGAGGTCGACGTCGACGGCGGCCAGGTAGGCGGCGTCGTGCGGGAAGATCGGGGCGAGCTCCGCTACGGCGGCCCGGACGGTGGCGACCAGCGGGTCGACGGTGTGCCGCTGGACCGCGGACAGGTCGATCGAACCGTCCTTGGACTGCAGCGGGCGCAGCGCCTCGACGGTCTCCTTCAGGCGCAGCCACGCCGGGTGGGTGGCGAGGGTCGAGACCGGGGCGTCGGCCGCCGCAGCGAGCCTTGGCGAAAGATTCTGCATCGTGGACTCACTTCGGCAGGAGTTATTTCAACGAGGACACCATATGTACGAAAGGTTCTCCCGTTCAAGGGGGCTTGGACCGACAAAACTCTCGCGCATCGCCGCTCCGGCCCCAAAACCTGCGCCGGAGCGTACGGCCTCCGGCACGTGTCCGAGATGTGGACGGTGTCCTGGATGTCCGGACAGGCGAGCCGTACTGATGCGAACCTCCCCGCGTCGTTCCCGGAGGTGATCACGGGCCGAGCGCCACGACAGCCCGTGCCGGGCGCCCTCCCGTCAGCAGGCCTGTTGTCGCTGCCGCGGCCGCACGCACGGCTGTTGCCGCCGCCGTCGTCGTCAACCCGGCCACGGCGGTCGGACCGGCCGCGACCGGCGGCTGCCGCTGATCCGGCCCGGGGCGCCGCGGACGCGGGTCCGTACGCCGACCATGCCGCGTGTGTTCCGGCGCCGCCACCGGGGGAAGTGACCTGCCGGGAAGCGGCCCGCCCGGCCCGGCCCCGGAACGCCGCGTCCTTCCCCGGACCGCCCGTACCTGGTGGCGGGGCTGGTGTTCACCGTGCTGACCATTCCGGCGGTCGGGGGGCGTGGGCCCGCTGGGGTGGATCGCACAACGGCGGTCACCACTGTGCGCCCCTGTGCGCGCCTGGTGGCGCCGGGGGCGTAGCGGTGATCGTGGACGGCACGATCGTCGCCGCGGCGGAAGCATGACGAGCAACGGATGACAGAGGACAGCTGACGGATGACAGATAACAGCTGACAGCTTTCGAAATCTGTCAGCTGTCATCCGTCAGCTGTCAGTTGTTCGCTGCCCGCGGTCCCGCCGCCCGCCACCCCTGGGAGGCCGCCGTTGCACGGACCCACCCTGGTCAGCTGGCTCCTCGCCCTCCTCACCGCCACCGCCGGCGCCTACTGCCTGACCCGCCTGCGGCACTCCCCCTGCGCCACCACGGCCCCGGGCGCATGCGGCGCCCACCCATCGCTCGCCCGGGAGTCCGACGCCGCCGAGGCACTGATGGGGCTCGGCATGGCGGCGATGGCCGTCACCGGCGCCACCGTCCCGGCCGCCGTCTGGGCCTGCCTGTTCGGCCTCCCCGCCACCGTCTTCCTGCTCGCCGCCCTTTACGCCCCGGCCGGCCGGGCCCACCGGCTGCACCACGCCGTCGGCGCACTCACCATGACGTACATGGCCCTCGTGATGACCGCCTCCCCCGGCGGGCACCACCACGCCGCGCTCGGCGCACCACTGCTGACCGGCGCCCTGCTGCTGTACTTCGGCGGCTACTCCCTCTGGGCCGGCGCCCGGCTGCTGCGCACCCCCGCCGGCACCCTCGCCCTGGGCACCACCGGACTGCCACGGGCCTGCCGACTGACCATGGGGATCGGCATGTTCGCCATGCTCCTGACCATGTGACCAACGCCCCGCCCGAGCACGTGCCCCGCCCACGCTCGTGCCACGCTCGGGTACGAGCCCCGACAGGCCCCGCGCCAAGGCCCGCACCCGCGCGTGGCGTTGGTCACTGGCCGGTCGAAAGCCGTTCCACCGGGCGTCGACAGCGCATAGGTTGGCGGGGAGCGCGTTGTCGCGTTCCGTGCGTACTCGGGGAGCCCATGCGATGACTGCCCTGATCGGCCTGCTGCTGCTCGGCCTGCTGCTCTCCACCGTGGTGCCCCGGCTGCTGGCCAGGGCCCGCTGGGTGGAGCGCGAACCGGTGCTGGCGCTGCTGGTGTGGCAGTGCATCGTGGTGTCCGTCCTGCTGTGCTGCGCCCTGGGCCTGGTGCTCGCCGCCTCCGCCGCCGAGCCCGCACTGCGCGAATGGGTGTTCGCCGGCGCCCCGCACGGTGTAGAGGCCGCGTACGGCCTGCAGGACGCCGAGGGCTGGGGCCGGCTGTGCGCCGCCGTCCTGGCAGCGGGCGCGTTGCAGACGGTGCTGGCGCTCACCCGGGAGGTCCGGACGGCCAAGGCTCTGCGCAACCGTCGGCATGCCCAACTGGCGACTCGCGCGCCGGAGTTGCCCGAGGCGATCGAGACCGCCCGGAGCCGCCGGGAGCGGCTGGTGGTGCTGGAGAACGTCCGCCCCGAGGCCTGGTCGCTGCCCGGCCCGGACTCCCGCCTGGTGGTCACCACCGGCGCCCTCCAGCAGCTCACCGACCGGGAGTTGGCGGCCGTGCTGAGCCATGAGCGCGGGCACGTCCGGGCCCGGCACCACTGGCTGCAGCAGTTCGCCCAGGCCCTCGCCTCCGGCTTTCCCGGCATCGGGGTGTTCCGGGCCTTCCGGGACCAGGTGGCGGAGCTGGTCGAGCTGGCCGCCGACGACCGGGCCGCACGCCGGCACGGCCGGCACACCACCGCCCTCGCACTGGCCGAACTCAACCTGGACCGTGGGGTGTTCGGCTCCTGTCCGCCCGGCCTGGCACAGTCCCCGAAGCGGGTGGACCGGCTGCTCGCGGGGCGCCCCCGGCTGTCCGTCCCGCACCGGCTGCAGCTGACCGCCGTCGCCCTGGCCGCGCCCGCCGCAGCCGTCCTGCTGGCCGTCGCCCCGGGAATCCACTCGCTGCTCTGAGCGCCTGCGAGGCATACCGCACAAGGAGGTTGACGCAGCGTCAGCCGGGGTCGGACTCTCCGCAGAGCGGCGCGAACCGACCGCCCAGCGTGTGCCCGAGCACCTCGCGGTGCAGCAGCCGGGCCTGGTCGTAGCGCTCCCGGCCGGCCGGGGTGAGGGTGATCATGATGCCCCGCCGGTCACTCGGGCACATCTCCCGGGTCACCAGTCCACCCTTCTCCAGGCGGGCGATCAGCCGGGACAGCGCACTCTGGCTCAGGTGGACGATGGAGGCCAGTTCGCTCGCCCGCAGGGCGGCCCGACCCTCGGCCTCACACCCCTCCACTAGGCGTTCCAGCACCTCGAACTCGCTCATGCCCAGCCCGTGCTTCTCGCCGAGTTCGCGGTCGAGCGCACAGACGGCAGCGGCGTGGCGGGCCAGCAGCTCGCGCCATTCCGCGATGAGACCGGCCTCCGCCGAGGCTTCGAGGGAGTCGAGTTCAGCCACGCCGTCAGACTAGCACGTGCATCGTAAATTTATGCGTTCACATCTTATTCATTTGCATTGAATGCACGTGCATGTACTGTCCTCCCCATGACCACCGCGACCGTCACGCCACCCGACGCTCCGTCAACCAGCGGGCTGAATTGGACACCCCGCCTCTGGGGCACCCTGATCGTGCTCTGCGCCGCCATGTTCCTGGACGCCCTGGACGTCTCGATGGTGGGCGTCGCCCTCCCCTCCATCGGCTCCGAACTGCACCTCACGACCTCCACCCTGCAGTGGGTGGTCTCCGGCTACGTGCTCGGCTACGGCGGACTGCTGCTGCTCGGCGGGCGCGCCGCCGACCTGCTCGGCCGCCGCCGGGTCTTCCTGGTCGCGCTCGGCGTCTTCGCCGCCGCCTCGCTGATCGGCGGCCTGGTCGACGACGGCGGCCTGCTGATCGCCGCCCGCTTCCTCAAGGGCGTCAGCGCCGCCTTCACCGCCCCCGCCGGTCTGTCGATCATCACCACGACCTTCGCCGAGGGCCCCGCCCGCAACCGGGCACTGTCGATCTACACCACCTGCGGCGCCAGCGGCTTCTCGCTCGGCCTGGTGCTGAGCGGGCTGCTCACCTCGGTCGGCTGGCGCTGGACCTTCCTGATGCCCGTCCCGGTCGCGCTGCTCGCCCTGCTCTTCGCCGTCCGCCTGCTCCCCCGCCCGGTCGAGGAGCCCGCCAAGGGCGGCTATGACGTGCTCGGCGCGATCACCGGCACCGCGACCGTGCTGCTGCTGGTGTTCACCGTCACCGAGGCCCAGGGCGCCGGCTGGCTGAGCCTGCGCACCCTCGGCTCGCTGCTCGTGGTCGCCGCGCTGGCCGCCGCATTCCTGCTGATCGAGAGCCGCGCCGCCCACCCGTTGGTCCGGCTCGGCATCTTCCGCAACGGCTCGGTGGCCCGGGCCAACGTGGTCGCCTTCGCGATGACCGGCGCGTACGGCGGCTTCCAGTTCGTCGTCACGCTCTACCTGCAGCACCTGCTCGGCTGGTCGGCCCTGCAGATGGCCCTGGGGCTGCTGCCGGCCGGCGCCTTCATCGCCCTGTCGGCGCCGTTCATGGGCCCGATCGTGGACCGCTTCGGCACCGGCCGGCTGCTGCCGATCGGCCTGCTGGCCCTGGCCGGCGCCTTCGCCCTGTTCCTGCGCCTGGACGAGCACAGCTCGTACCTGGTGCTGGTGCTGCCCTCGATGCTGCTGCTCGGCGTGGGCTTCGCGCTGGCCTTCCCCTCGGTGAACATCGCCGCCACCGACGGGGTGGCCGACGAGGAGCAGGGGCTGGCCTCGGGTCTGGTGAACACGGCGATCCAGGTCGGCACCGCCGTGGTGCTGGCCGGGGCGACCGCGATGATCACGGCCGGGAGCGCGGGCGGCGACAGTGCCCAGGCCCAGCTGGACGGCTACCGGCCGGCGCTGCTCCTGGTGACCGCGGTCGCGGTGGTCGGACTGGTCGTGGCCGCGGCGGGCGCCGTGGTGGACCGGCGCCGAAAGGCAACTCCCGTGTCGGTGCCGGATTATGATTATCCGCCTGCCGGGCCGTCCGTGGCCCGGACCGGAGTCCTGACCGAGCGCTGACCCACTGGCCCCCGCCCACGGCCGACCCCCGGCCGCCGGGCACTGGTGCCGGCTCCACCAAACCCCCGTGTTGGTGGAGCCGGCCGTCTTTGTACCGGCCGCCCGGGCGTGCCCGTCGGGCACGGTTCCACGGTGCGGTGACCGGCTCCGCAAGTATATTGGCCCAGAGTCAACGAACGTTCGGAGCAGACACGATGGCACCTCGCGGGGATTCGGTCAATGAGGAGATGCGGCAGCGCTCCCGCCGGCGCATCATGCGAGCCACCGTCGAGCTGGTTGACCAGCGCGGCTACGCGGGCACCACACTGACCGACATCGCCGAACGGGCCGGACTCGCCCGTGGCCTGCTCTCGTACTACTTCGACGGCAAACGACTGCTGATGCAGTCCGCGACGCACCGGATGATGCACCAGGCGCTGTCCGGCGCGCTGGCCGAACTGCCACCGGACGCCTCCCCCGAGGCCCGGCTGGCCCGCGCGATCGACGCCGTCCTCAGCCTGGCCATGGACCACCCCCGGGTGATGCGCTCGCACCTCGCGCTGATCCTCGACCCCGACACCGGCGCCTTCGTCCAGGATCCGGAGCAGCAGCAGCTCGGCGCGCTCCTGAAGAACCTGCTCGAGGGCTGGGGCGCGCCGGACCCGGTCGCCGAACACGCGGTACTGCGCAGCGCGTTGATGGGCGGCTGCATCGGGGTCCTGCTGCCGGGCGCCGAGATCCCGCTGGCGCCGATCCGGGCCGACCTGTTCCGCCGCTACGACCTGGCCTGGGAGTTGGGCCGTCCGCCCCAGCCGCTGCCGCCGGAACGCGAACGGCCGCCGGCCCGCGGCTGACGGCGGGACGGCGGCCGAGCGGCTCGACGACCGGCGGAGCGGCTCCCGAACGGGGCCGAGGGGACGATCTCCCCGGCTCCGCCCGGGAGTTGCTCAGCGCTCCTTCAGGATCGAGGACAGCAGGTCTATCGTGCGCTCCGGCGTGAGACTGTCCACGCAGAGCCGCTCCATGACCTGGACGTACGCGTCGACGTCGTCCCGCTTGTCCAGGTACAGCGCACTGGTGAGCTGCTCCAGGTAGACGACGTCCGCGAGGTCCTGCTCCGGGAAGCGCAGGATCGAGAACGCCCCGGACTCGCCCGCGTGCGCGCCGAAGCGGAACGGCATGACCTGGATGACCACGTTGGCCTGCTCGGCGACGTCGATCAGGTACTGCACCTGACCGCGCATCACCTTGGGCCCGCCGACCGGCCGGCGCAGCGCCGCCTCGTCGATCACCGCCCACAGCCGCGGGCTGGCCCCCTCGGTCAGCAGCTTCTGGCGGCGCAGGCGGAGACTGACCCGCCGCTCGACCTCCTCCTCGCTGATGACCGGCCGACTCTGGCCGAAAACCGCCCGTGCGTACTCCTCGGACTGCAGCAGTCCGGGGATGAACTGCACCTCGTAGGTGCGGATCAGCTGGGCGGCCTCCTCCAGTCCGACATAGGTCTGGAACCACCCCGGCAGCACGTCGTTGAAGCTGTGCCACCAGCCGGACTTGTTGGCCTCGCGGACCAGCCCGAGCAGGGCCTCCCGCTCCAGGCCGTCGTCGACGCCGTAGAGACTGAGCAGGTCGGCGACGTCCCGCTCCTTGAAACTGACCCGGCCGAGCTCCATGCGACTGATCTTGGACTCGGACGCACGGATCGCGTAGCCCGCGTCCTCACGGGTGATGCCGCGCGCCTCACGCAGGCGTCGCAGCTGCGAGCCGAGGAGGATCCGGCGGACCATCGAGCCGCCGCCCGGCTGAACTGTGGTCATGCGGTCGAAACCTCCACCTAGGGCAAACAGCGCACAGTCTGCCATCAGTTGAGCGCTCACGGTGCCGATACTGACGGATGTTCCTATCAGTTCCACACTCCGCACACCAGGATGCACGTGCATCCGGCGCTTGCATATGCCAATAGTGCGACTGCACGTGAATCGACTCTTGCATCTGCAGTGAGCGCACACCACCATGGTGCACGTGCACCTGCACATCCCTGGCAATCCCGCGGGCTCCGCGTCGACCCCACGCGCGACTCCGTGCACCGACCCGGCGGCGTCCCCCGCGCCATCGGGCGTTCGAGTGCGCGCGCGCCTGGTCGAAGGGGCGCCCGAGCGGCCGAGCGAGTCGGAGGTGACCGGCATGACCCCGGCGGGTCCAGCCGTGTCCGCCCCCTTATGGGAGGAGCTCTTCATGAGCACCGGTACGGCTTTGGCAGTTGACCCCCACGTGGTCACCTGCACGCTCGCTCCTCGCTTCGAAGCCGTGAGAACCGCGCGCGACTTCGCCCGGACCGCTCTCCAGCGCTGGGGCCTGATGGAGCTGTTCGACGATGTCGCGCTGGTGGCCTCGGAACTCGTGACCAACGCGCTCCGGCATGCGATCGGCGCACGGCCCGACCCGTCGGGCGGCGCCCTGGGCGAGTACGACTTTCCCACACAGCCGACCCCGGACGGGCGGCTGCCGATCCGAATAAGCCTGGTGCACCGCGCACCCCAAGTGGTCTGCGCGGTGAGCGATCCCAGCAGCATCGGCCCGGTGGCCCGGGAGGCGGACTTCGTCGCCGAATCCGGCCGCGGACTGCACCTGGTGGAGTCGTTCAGCCGTTCCTGGGGCTGGCACCCGCTGGGCAGCGGCAAGGTGGTCTGGGCCATGTTCGAGGCCGAACCGGCTCGCGGCGGACTCGACGGCAGCGGGCTGGGCGGCGGCAGGCTCGACGGCAGCGGACTCGACGGTCGCGCGCTCGAGGGACGGGTCGACGTCGGTGGACGGCACCGGCGCTCGGCCTAGCGCCGCACGGCGCACGGCCGGCCGAGGGACGACCCGGGAGGACCAGGCCCCGGGCCCTTCAGCCAGGCCCCGCGCCGGATCGGCCGGGGTCCGCCCCGGACCGGCCCACGGCTTCGGCACCGGCACCCACACCCGCGCCGGCAGCGGTACCGGCGCCCCGCCTCAGACGCCCCGGGCCCGCGCGGCCCGCACCACAGCCCGCACGGTCCGCACGGTCCGTCACGGGACCGCCCGAACCCGGGCAGGGCCACCGGACAAAGACAAAGGCCGTCGTGGTGTCAGCACCCACGACGGCCCCCCGATGGTGGCCCGGCGGCCGGTCAGACCGCCAGGTGGTCGAACTCCCCGTCCTTGGCGCCCAGGAGCAGCGCCTCGATCTCGGCCCGGGTGTAGATGAGCGCCGGACCGTCCGGGAAGCGCGAGTTGCGCATCGCCACGTCGCCGCCCGGCAGGGCCGCGAACTCGACGCAGTTCCCCTGCGAGTTGCTGTGCCGGCTCTTCTGCCAGACCACCCCCTTGAGGTCAGCGGCGGCCATCCCGTTGTAGGTGTGGTTCGAGCCGTGCGTGTCCTGCGAGTCGTGCATAGAAGTCTCCCGAAGAGCTCCGGAGTTGTCGTCCAGCGCGGCGCCCCCGGCACCCGCCGAACGGACCGGCCCCGTACCGGTCCGGCACAACGCCTCACTTGACGCGATGATAGCCCCAGTGCACGTGCATCAGCACGGGACATTGCAGGTGCACGAGGCCTTTTACCGGTCGCCGCGAACTCTTCACGGACCCTTCCCCTGACGGTACGTAAACGGACATAGCCGATGGAATCGACGGTTCTTCCATAACCGGCCGTGAGCGGTTCCCCGCTGAATGTTGATCTTCGAATGCCGGGAGTCGCGCTGCCGTGACCCTCCGTCAGTCCACCCTCCGGCTGTGAGACATCTCACGCACCTCTCGTGCAACGGGACGCCCCACGGCACACGTCAGGGCAACCGTGTGAGTCCGAACGGGGATTGGGTGAGGAATGTCCGGATTGTAGGCAATACACCCGGACCGGCGCGGCAGGAACACGGCCTCCGCACCACGACCACCCGAAACCCGTACGGCAGCCGACTGCAGGCCTGACGGGCAGATGTCCTACGATCTCCGGCATGAGCACCGCAGCCATCCCGGGCGCGCCACTGCCCGTCCGCACTCCAGGCTCCCGTGCGCGGGGGCGCCACCGCCGCCCCGAGCGCCCCGAGATCCGCACCGGCTCGCCGGCCCTGGTGCTCGCCGTACCCGCGACCCCGGGGCCCGAGTCCCGCTCGGTCGTCGAGGAACTGCTCTCGATCGTCCGCAGTGAGCACACCGGCGTCCAGGCCGCGGTCGGCTACCTGCCGACCGATGGCACCGCGGCCGGGGGCACGGAGGAGTACACCGTCGCGGACCTACTGGCGGCGGCCGCCGAGGCCGGACTGCCGATGCCCGTCGTGGTGCCCCTGGTGCCCGGCCCGCACGACTTCCTGACCGGGCTTCACGCCCTCGCCGCGGAGTACGGAGCGACCGTCACCTCCGCGCTGGGCCCGCACCCGCTGCTCGCCGAGGCCGTCCACGTACGGCTGTCCGAGGCCGGGCTGGCCCGGGCCGACCGGGCCCGGCTGTTCGCCATCGCGACCGCCGCGGACGGCGTGGTCCTGACCACCGTCGGCGGCGAGGACGCGGCCGCCGCGGCCGGGATCACCGGTGTGCTGCTGGCCGCCCGACTGGCCGTCCCGGTCGTCTCCGCGGCGCTCGACGTGCCCGGCTCGGTCGCCGCCGCCGTCAACCACCTGAAGGAGACCGGCTCCCAGCGCCCCGCGCTGGCCCCGCTCGTGATCGGCCCGGAGGCGGACTCCGAGCTGCTCGCCACGGCCGCCGAGGAGACCGGCTGCCCGTCGGCGGCACCGCTGGGTGCGTACCCGACGGTCGGCCAGCTGATCGCCTCCACCTACCTGGCCGCACTGCCGACGCCGACGGCGGAGGAGCTGGCCGAGGCCGAGGAGGCCGCCGCCACCGCCGGAGCCGGGGAAGGCTCCCGCCGCGCCCACGCGGCCGGCGAAGGGCCCGTGGAGGGCTGACGGACACCTCCTGAGCTCCGGCGGATGCCCGCCGGAGCGCCCGCGACCGAGCGTCGTGGCACCCGCACCACCGAAGGGCCCGGAACACCTGCGTTCCGGGCCCTTTCGACGTGTTCGGATTGCCCCGCAGGAGAGTTAAGCGGTCAATGCGACGCAATGTCCGTTCTGGTGTCATTTGTCGATGAATAGTCGGCGCGTTGTCCCGCGCTCGATTCACTGGAGCTCCCCCGACTCGCGAGCGCGGCCCATGGCGCTTCAACGCTCCGTCACTTCATTCCTGAGGCGGAGCCAGTTATGGGAATCCATCGTGAAATTGCGAGAAAACGATCATTTGCGATCATGAATTACGAACCATTTGGCGTTTCTCGCTAAACCGTGATGCGCATCACAGGTATTTGCGGTTTTAACTTAAGTCTGCTTAACGTGCTCCCCGTTCGTGACCACACGGACCCAGTTCATCCGCGACGCCGAGTCCTGCCGTCGGATGTCCTGGCAGCGCGAAAACGCATCACGGCAGGAGCGGGGGAACCACAGGTAAGTCGCCTTGAACCGTTTTCCGGAACGGTCCAGGGCTAGGGGTGAAGCCGCGCCCACAGCGCGGCCGGGCAACTCCAGCCCGAATCCGACAGCTCACCTCGCAGGCGTGGGAGAGGACCGCGTCTTCATGCTGCCTTCCAACGGCAACCGCCTGTCCAGCCGCACCCGTCGCGTGATCGCCGCCCTCGGCGTCGCCGGCGTCGGCCTCACCGTCCCCTGCCTCACCACCGGCACCGCCAACGCCGCCTCAGTCGCCACCTGGGACAAGGTCGCCCAGTGCGAGAGCACCGGCAACTGGAGCATCAACACCGGCAACGGCTTCTACGGCGGCCTGCAGTTCACCTCCAGCACCTGGGCCGCCTTCGGCGGTACCGCGTACGCACCGCAGGCCAACCAGGCCACCAAGGACCAGCAGATCGCCATCGCCGAGAAGGTCCTCGCCTCGCAGGGCCCCGGCGCCTGGCCGGTCTGCTCCGTCCAGGCCGGTCTGACCAAGGGCGGCGCCCCGGCGACCGTCGACACCTCGGCCGGCTCCACCACCGCCAAGGCCACCGCCAAGCCCGCCACCAAGCCGGCCCAGGCCGCGAAGCCCGCCAAGCCGGCGGCGCCCGCCCAGGACCAGGCGCAGGCCTCCAGTGACTCCGCCGCCGCGTCCTCCGCCGCCACCGACTCGGCCGCCTCCGCCAACGGCGGCTGGGCGCAGCAGCGTCAGGCGCAGGCCCAGGGCGGCGGCTACACCGTCGTCGACGGCGACTGGCTGTCCTCGATCGCCGACAAGCACAACGTCCAGGGCGGCTGGCAGCGGCTCTACGAGCTCAACCGCGGCACCCTGACCGAGGGCCCGGACACCATCTACCCGGGCGAGCAGCTGACCTTCGGTGACGGCGGCGCGGCCCAGGCCGACCAGTCCTCCACCGCCACCAAGTCCGGCTCGGACTTCACCTGGTTCGACCGCTCGCAGAAGTCCGGCCAGGCCTCGAACGGCGGTGCCGTGAACGCCAAGCCGATGGCCCAGGACAAGTCCACCGCCTCGAAGCCGGCGTCCAAGCCCGCCGCGAAGCCGGCCGCCCAGGCGCAGACCCCGGCCCCGGCCCAGGCCGCCACCGGCAGCATGGCCGCCGCGGTCTCCTTCGCCCAGTCGAAGGTCGGCCAGGCGTACGTCTACGGCGGCACCGGCAACGGCGGCTGGGACTGCTCCGGCCTGACCCAGGCCGCGCTGCGCGCCGCGGGCATCAACATCCCGCGTGTCGCCGCCGACCAGGCCGCCGCCAGCACCCACGTCTCGCTGGACAGCCTGCAGCCGGGCGACCTGCTGTTCTGGTCGAACAACGGCCAGGACTCCGGCGTCTACCACGTCGCCATCTACATCGGCGGCGGCCAGTACGTCGAGGCCGCCAACCCGAGCTCGGGCGTCCGCCTCCAGACCATCGCCAACTGGGCCCCGGACTTCGCCGGCCGGGTCTGAGGACACCGCGCTCACCGCGCACCCCTGACGGCTGACGGTCGTTAGCCGACCGCCCCGGGAGAGTCTGGTCGCTCCCCCGGGGCTTCGGCGTATCCGCGAGGTCGACGTCCGCATGGTCAGACTCCGGCCCGCGGGGCATGCTGCTGCTCTGCACCCGAGGAGGAGGCACCATGGCCCAGGTCGCCGTCACGCTCGACGCGAACCTCGCGATCGACGCGATGCTGCTCTCCGGTACGGCCGACGGGCAGCGGGTCGGCGCCGACCGCCCGGCCGTCCAGGAGTGCTGAGCGGACGGGCCGACCGGTCGAGACGGCCGCACCGGCACGCCGACGGGCCCCGGAGAGCAACCGCCCTCCGGGGCCCGTCAGTTGGCACCGCCCACCGGCCTCGGCGCACGAAGCCGGCCCATCGGCCTCAGCGCCCGCGGGCCCCCGTCGAGCCCCGCATCACCAGCTCCGGCTGGAACATGAACTCCCCGCGCTGGGCGGCGTTCCCGCCGACCTCCTCCAGCAGGGCGTCCACCGCGGCCGTCGCCATCGCCTCGACCGGCTGCCGGATCGTGGTCAACGGCGGTTCGGTGAAGGCGATCAGCGGCGAGTCGTCGAAACCGACCACCGACACGTCCTGCGGCACCGACAGCCCGCGCTGGCGCACCGCCCGGATCGCCCCGAGCGCCATCATGTCGCTCCCGCAGACGATCGCCGTGCAGCCCTTGTCGAGCAGCGCGCCGGCCGCCGCGTGGCCGCCCTCCACGCTGAACAGCGTGTGGTGGACGAGGCCCTCGGCCTGCTCCTGGCTGTGCCCGAGCAGCTCGCGCATCGCGGCCGTGAAGCCCTCGATCTTGCGCAGCACCGGCACGTACCGCCGCTGCCCGACCGCCAGGCCGATCCGCTCGTGCCCGAGTTCAGCCAGGTGCTGGACGGCCATCCACATCGCGGAGCGGTCGTCCGGCGAGATGAACGGCGCGTCGATCTTCTCGCTGTAGCCGTTGATCAGCACGAACGGCACCCCGCGCCCGGACAGTCGGGCGTAGCGGTCGTGGTCGGCCGTGGAGTCGGCGTGCAGTCCGGAGACGAAGACGATGCCCGCCACTCCCCGGTCCACCAGCATCTCGACCAGTTCGTCCTCGGTGGAGCCGCCCGGGGTCTGGGTGCACAGCACCGGCGTGTACCCGTGCCGGCTGAGCACCTGCTCGATCACCTGCGCCAGCGCGGGGAAGATCGGGTTGCTCAACTCCGGTGTGATCAGCCCGATCAGCCCGGCGCTGCGCTGGCGCAGCCGGGTCGGCCGCTCGTAGCCGAGCACGTCGAGCGCCGCCAGGACGGTCTGCCTGGTGGCGGCGGAGACGTTCGCCTTGCCGTTGAGCACGCGGGAGACGGTGGCTTCGCTGACCCCCGCCTGCGCCGCGATGTCTGAGAGTCGCGCCGTAGTCACGGTCCCAGAGCCTATTGCAACCACGTCAGACCGCCCACCAGCCGGTGGCGTCCGGAGCGAGCACCGTCTCGCCGCCGTCCACCACGAGTTCGGCCGAGGCCAGCAGCAGCCGGCCCGGTGCGGGGATGCGCACCGGTGCGCCGGTGGTGTTCACCGTGCAGACGAAGGAGCCGCGCCGGAAGGCGAGGGTGCCCTCGGGGCCGTCCAGCCACTCGACCTCGGTGCCGGCGCCGAGGTCGGGCTGGGCCCGTCGGACGGCGAGCGCGCTGCGGTAGAGCTCCAGGGTGGAGGTCGGGTCGCCGGTCTGCGCCTCGACGCTCAGTTCGGCCCACTCGGCCGGCTGCGGCAGCCAGGACGGCCCGCCCGCGACCGGTCCGAAGCCGTACGGGGCCTCGGCGCCGGACCACGGGATCGGGACCCGGCAGCCGTCGCGGTAGCCGTCCTGGCCGGCCTGGCGGAAGAAGGACGGGTCCTGGCGGACCTCGTCGGGCAGGTCGGTGACGTCCGGCAGGCCGAGTTCCTCGCCCTGGTAGACGTACGCGGAGCCGGGCAGCGCGAGCATCAGCAGGGTGGCGGCGCGGGCCCGTCGCAGGCCGAGCGCGCGGTCGCCGGGGGTGCGGATCTGGGTGCCGAGGCCGGGCTCGTTGGCGAACCGGGTGGCGTGCCGGGTGACGTCGTGGTTGGACAGCACCCAGGTGGTGGGCGCGTCGACCGGACGCATCGAGTCGAGCGAGAGGTCGATCACCTCGCGCAGCGCGGCGGCGTCCCAATCGGTGCCCAGGTACTGGAAGTTGAAGGCCTGGTGCAGTTCGTCGGGGCGGACGTAGTTGGCGGTGCGCTGGACGGTCGGGGTCCAGGCCTCGGCGACGCCGATCCGCTGGCCCGGGTACTCGTCGAGGATCCGGCGCCAGCTGCGGTAGATCTCGTGCACGCCGTCCTGGTCGAAGAACGGCATGACGTCGTTGCCGAGCAGCTTGAGCTGGTCGGCGCCGCCGAGGTCGGGCAGGCCGGGGGCCTTGACCAGACCGTGGGCGACGTCGATGCGGAAGCCGTCCACGCCCATGTCCAGCCAGAAGCGCAGGATCGAGCGGAACTCGTCGGCGACGGCCTGGTTCTCCCAGTTGAAGTCGGGCTGCTCGGGGGCGAACAGGTGCAGGTACCAGTCGCCGGGGGTGCCGTCCGGGTTCTCGCTGCGGGTCCAGGCCGGGCCGCCGAAGATGGACTCCCAGTCGTTGGGCGGCAGTTCGCCGTCCTCGCCCTTGCCGGGGCGGAAGTGGTAGCGGTCGCGCAGCGGGGAGCCGGGGCCCTCGCGCAGGGCGCGCTGGAACCACTCGTGCTGGTCCGAGGAGTGGTTGGGGACGAGGTCGACGATGATCCGCAGCCCCAGCTGGTGGGCGTCGCGGATCAGCGCGTCGGCGTCCAGCAGGGTGCCGAACATCGGGTCCACCGCGCGGTAGTCGGCGACGTCGTAGCCGGCGTCGGCCTGCGGTGAGGCGTAGAACGGGGAGAGCCAGACGGCGTCCACGCCGAGGTCCCGCAGGTACGGCAGGCGGCTGCGGATGCCGGGCAGGTCGCCCATGCCGTCCCCGTTGGAGTCGGCGAAACTGCGCGGGTACACCTGGTAGATGACCGCGTCCCGCCACCAGTCTCTGGACGCGCCGCCGGTCACGGGAGCCGGGGAGGCCGCCTCGTGCGCGGTGTCGGCGGCGGGCCGGGAGGTGTCGGCCAGGTTCTGGGTCATGGACGGTATCCCTTGGGGACTAGAGGAGCGGGGAGCGCTTGGTCGTCGGGAAGCGCTGAGACGTGCGGGGGCGTCAGGACTTGGAGGCGCCGGCGGTCAGTCCGGTGACCAGGTGGCGCTGCACCAGGTAGAAGAAGGCCGCGGACGGGATGGCGATCAGCACGGCGGTGGCGGCCATCAGGTTCCACTGGGCGTCGTGCTCGCTGACGAAGCTCTGCAGGCCGACGGCCAGCGTGTACTTGTCGGAGCTGAGCATGAAGGTGGAGGCGAACGGCACCTCGGCCCAGTAGGTCAGGAAGGAGTAGAACGCGGCCACCGCCAGGCCCGGCCGGGCGAGCGGCAGCACCAGCCGCCAGAAGGTGCCGAACGGGCTGAGCCCGTCGACCCGGCCGGCCTCGTCGATCTCCACCGGGATGGTGTCGAAGTAGCCCTTCATCAGCCAGGCGCAGTACGGCACGGTGGTGGTGGAGTAGACCAGGATCAGGCCGGCGTAGCTGTCCAGCAGGTCGAGCGCGGAGAGCATCGTGTACATCGGCACGATCAGCACCGCGATCGGGAACATCTGGGTGACCAGCAGCGACCACATCAGCGGCTTGTGCCCGGGGAACTTCATCCGGGAGACGGCGTAGCCGGCGGTGGCGGCGAGCAGCACGCCGAACACGGTGGTCACGCCGGCCACCAGCAGGGAGTTGCCGAACCAGGTGAAGAAGTCGGTGTCGCCCAGCACGTGCTGGTAGTTGGACAGCGTGAGCTTGCCGAAGATCTCGCCGGGGTGGAGGTAGTCGTTCTTGTCCGGCCCGAGCGAGACGAAGAGGATCCACCCGATCGGGAACAGCGCGATCAGGCTGGCCACGATCAGGACGCCGTGGGACAGCGCCTTGGACAGCGGGCTGCTCTCGCCGCGCGGGCGGAACTTGACGGGCCGCGCGGGCCGGGCCGCGGTCGCCGTGGGAGCGGGGCGTTCGGCGGGACGTTCGGTGGTGGTGCTCATCGGGGTTACCTGCCTTCGTGGGTCGACCTGTGGAGGTCGACGGGGTCCGGGGTCGACTGGGTCCGGGGCCTCAGCCGTTGGCCTGCTCGTTGCGGGCGAGCCAGCGCCGGTAGAAGGCGGTGAAGACGATCAGGATGGACAGCAGGATCACGCCGTACGCGGCGGACCCGGCGTAGTCCCGGGGGAGTTGGCCGAAGCCCAGGCGGTAGGCCCAGGTGACCAGCAGCTGGGCGTCCGGGGCGCCCTTGCCGAACAGCAGGAAGATCACGTTGAACTGGTTGAAGGTCCAGATCACGCCGAGCAGCACGACGGTGGAGGAGACGCTGCGCAGCCCGGGCAGGGTGATGTGCCGGAACTGCTGCCAGCGGGTGGCGCCGTCCATCTCGGCGGCCTCGTACAGCTCGGCCGGGATCGACTGCAGGCCGCCGAGCAGCGAGATCATCATGAACGGCACGCCGGCCCAGGTGTTGACCAGGATCGCGGCCGCCTTCTGCGCCCACGGGTCGGTGAGCCAGGCGGGCTCGGGCAGGTGCAGGGTGGAGAGCAGGGTGTTGACGACCCCGCCGTCGGAGAGCATCAGCCGCCAGGAGAAGACGGTGACGAAGGTGGGGACGGCCCACGGGAGGATGAGCAGCATCCGGTAGGCGGCGCGCCCGCGGAGCTTCTTGTTGAGCAGGACGGCGAGGCCGAGGCCGAGGGTGTAGTGCAGGCAGACGCAGATGACCGTCCAGGCGATGGTCCACACGAAGTGGGACCAGAACCGGTCGTACGAGCCGGGGCCCCAGAGGATGTCGGCGTAGTTGTGGAAGCCGATGTACTGGTAGCTGGCCGGGATCTCGTTGACGCCGATCTTGCGGGCGACGTTGAGGCTGTTGGCGTCGGTGAGGGTCAGCCAGATGCCCTGGACCAGCGGGTAGAACACCAGTGCGCCGAGCACCAGCACGACCGGGGCGATCATCGCGTAGGCGTACCAGTGCCTGGCGTAGGAGCGCTTGAGGCGTTCCAGCGGACCCGGACGCTGATCGCGCTCCCGGCTGCCCTTGCCGGTGGCGCCCTGCACGGCGACTGACATCGTTTGCACCTTCTCGGGGGGAAGTCTCGGGGGAGCCGACGGCCCGGCCCGCCGGGGTCGGCGGGCCGGGCGGTGGGGACTACTTCGCGAAGCCCGGCAGGAGCTTGGCGTAGTCGGTGGCCACGGTGTTCAGCGAGTCCTGGGTGCTGGTGCCCTGGACGGTCTTGCCCAGGTTGGTGCCGAGCGAGTCGAACAGCGAGCTGTACTCGGGCAGTTCGGGGCGCGGCTTGGCGCTGGCGAGGATGGCCTGGAAGCCGGCGATGCCCGGGTCGGCCTTGACGTCGGCGGTGTAGGCGTCCGAGCGGGTCGGCAGAGTGGAGTTCTTCTGCGCGATGAAGGCCTGGCTCTCGGCCGAGGTCATGAAGGCGGCGAACTTCTCGGCGGCGGCCTTGTGGGCCTTGTCGGCACCGGCGTAGACGGCGATGTTGTGGCCGCCGGTGGGGGCACCGGCCTTGCCGCTGGAACCGGCCGGGACGGAGGCGATGCCGAGGTTCTTCTTGTCGGCGAACGCGGAGCCCTTGTAGATGTTGGTGATCTCCCAGGGGCCCTGGATGATCGCCGCGACCTTGCCGCTGTTGAAGGCGTCCATCATGTGGGCGTAGGCGTCGGTGGTGACGTCCGCCTTGGCCGTGCCGGGCGAGGTGAACATCGACTTGTAGGTCTCGATGCCCTTGACGGCCTCGGGCGAGGTGATGGTGATCTTCTTGCCGGCGGCGTCGACCGCGTCGGTGCCCTCGCCGAACAGGAACGGCATCGCGTAGTAGCCGTCGGCGGCCTTCATCCAGAAGCCGTCCACGCCCGCCTTGTCCTTGACGGCGGCGGCGTCGGTCTTCAGCTCGTCCCAGGTCTTGGGGGCGTCGGTGATGCCGGCCTTGGCGAACAGGTCCTTGTTGTAGAGCAGGCCCAGGGTGTCGGTGACCAGCGGGACGCCGTACAGCTTGCCCTCGTACTTGGCCTGCTGGATCAGGCTGGGCTGGAAGGCGGAGGTGTCGGCGGCGGCCGGGGTGCCGTCCAGCGGCTCCAGGAAGCCGGCCTTGGCGAAGGCGGCGGTCCAGCCGACCTCGGAGCGGAAGACGTCGGGCGCGCCCTTGGCCCCCATGGCGGTCTGCAGCTTGTTCTGCGCCTGGTCGAACGGCACGTTGACGAAGTCGACCTTGATGGTCGGGTTGGCCGCCTCGAACTTCTTGACCAGTTCCTGGTAGTTAGGAGCCTCGTTGGTGGCGTTCGACGTGTCCCAGTAGGTGAGGGTGACCGGGCCGTCGGCCTTGCCGTCCGAACCGGAGCCGCCACTGCTGCCACAGGCAGCCATCGAGACCGCGAGGGCCACAACGAGGGCAGAGGCCGCGATGCCACGCCGCATGAGAACTCCTAGGAAGGGTGGGGGTGCCCGAGATGTTCCGAGACAGGCGCATAATGGCTGCCTCGTGCCGACCGCACCGTTGCTGCCGTCGGGCTCGGGAAGGAAGTTAACAGCGGCGCAAGAGCGACGGAAAGGTCTTGCAGCAAGTTTCTGCAAGAAACCGCGATCGTTACGCCCGCGTGTCCTGGACGTGGCCGCACGGTAGTTGACAGCGCGGCGCAATGTCCGCCTTCGTCCGATTCACCCCACTCCGAGGTGGCCGGGGGAACCACCCTGAGTGGCCGGAAGACGCCTGCAGCAGACTGGTCCGCATGCGTATCAGAGCCGTCACCGAGGACGAACTGCCCCTGCTGAGCGAACTGGAACGGGCGGCCGGAGCCCCCTTCGCGGAGATCGGGATGCCCGAGATCGCCGAGGACGAACCCCCCGCCCCGGCGGAACTGGCCCGCTACCTGGAGCACGGCACCGCTCTGGTCGCCGAGGCCCCCGACGGCACCGTCGCCGGCTACCTGCTGGCCGAACCGGTGGACGGCGCGCTGCACGTCGAACAGGTCTCGGTCCACCCCGACCACGCCCGCCGGGGCATCGGCCGGGCCCTGATCGAGCACCTCGCCGCGGGCACCGACGCCCCCGCGCTCACCCTGACCACCTTCGCCGACGTCCCCTGGAACGCCCCCTACTACGCCCGCTGCGGCTTCCGCCCGCTGACCGACGCCGAACTCACCCCCGGCCTGCGCGGGATCCGCCGCCGGGAGGCCGAGCACGGCCTCGACCGCTGGCCCCGGCTCTGCATGCGCCGGGACCTGCGCCGGCCGGCTGCCAACGACGACCGGCCGGCTGCGTCGCCCGGCTGACTACCCGGCTGACTAGTTGACGCCCAGCCGCAGCACCGTGGTCGAGCGGAACTCCTCCCCCGGCCGCAGCACGGTGCTCGGGAAGGCCGGGTGGTGCGGGGAGTCCGGGAAGTGCTGGGTCTCCAGCGCGATCCCGGCGAACGGTCCGTACGGCACCCCGCTCGCACCGGTGACCGCGCCCTGGAACTTGTTCGCCGTGTAGACCTGGACGCCCGGCTCGGTGGTCAGCACCTCCAGGGTGCGGCCGCTGACCGGGTCCTCCAGCAGCGCCGCCCGCGCCGGGCCGCCGTCCGCCGGGCGGGCGCGCAGCACCCAGTTGTGGTCGTAGCCGCCCGGGCCGGCCAGCTGCGGGTGCTCGTCGTGCAGCGACTTGCCGATCGGGGTGGCCACCGTGAAGTCGAAGGGCGTGCCGGCCACCGGCTCGGTCCGGCCGTACGGGACCTGCCGCTCGTCGGCCGGGGTGTACTCGTCGGCGTCCAGGGTGAGCAGGTGGCCCAGGACGTCGCCGCTGCCTTCACCCGAGAGGTTGAAGTACGCGTGGTTGGTCAGGTTGACGACGGTCGGCTTGCCGGTGACGGCGCGGTAGTCGATCACCAGCTCGCCGCCTGTGCCCGGGGTGTGGGACAGCGTGTAGGAGACGGTGACGTCCAGCGCCCCCGGGAAGCCCTGGTCGCCGTCCGGGCTGTGCAGCCGCAGCAGCACCCCGCCCTCGACCGGCTCGGCCCGCCACATCCGCTGGGCGAAGCCGTCCGGCCCGCCGTGGATGGTGAGCCCGCCGCCGGTCGGGGCGAGCCGGTGCTCCTCGCCGTCGATGGTGACGCTGGAGCCGTCGATCCGGTTGGCGTACCGGCCCACCACCGTGCCGTAGTGCCGGGCCGGGCCCAGGATCTGCGCCAGCTCGTCGGTGGACAGCAGCAGTTGGGCGGTGCGCCCGGCGCGGTCAGGGGCGCTGAGGGTGTGCAGGGTGGCGCCGAGGGTGAGCACGCTCGCCTCGTACGGGCCGGCGGTCAGCGTCCAGCGCTGGATCGCCGCGCCCGCGCCCGAGGGGTCGAGGGGTTCGCGGCGCACACTGGTGGCCTCGCTCGCCATGGCCTGCTCCTCACTGGCGGCAGCGGCGCCGCCGCGTCCGCCCGGTGTCCCGTTCCGTCCAGGGGGCGTCGTGGCGGCCCCCCGTGGTGTCCGTCAGCCTAGCGAGGGCGGCCCCGGCGGGGGCGCTCCCGCGCCTCCGCGCGCCGCCTGAACGCCACCGCGAGCCACCCGCCTGCCACCGGCATGTCACCGCTTGCCACCGGGAGCCACCGGGAGCCACCGCCCGAACAACGGCACGGCGCGCCGCCGCTCCCGGCACCGGCTCGCGCGTGCCGCTACGCGCCCGGCCCCTCGCCCTGCTCCAGCCGCAGCCCCAGTGCCGAGGCCAGCCCGTCCGGCCCGGTGCCCGCCTTGCGGTAGACCGCCGCCAGCCGCCGGTTGACCAGGCTCAGGTGCACCCCGAGCTCCTCCGCGATCCGCTGCGGCGGCACGCCCTTGACCGCCAGGTCGGCGACCTCCCGCTCCGGCGCGCTGAGCGCCTCCAGCGTCTCCCCGAAGCCGTGCAGCCCCAGCCGGTTGGGCCGCAGGCCGTAGTTGGCCAGCTCCCGCCGGGCCCGGTCGACCAGCTTCTCCGCCGAGCAGTGCTGGGCCAGCTCGATGCCCTGGTACAGGTGCTCCTGGGCGTCCTCCAGCCGCCCGACCCGGCGCAGCGCGGCGCCGAGGTCGACCAGCGCGACGGCGTGCTCGTACCCGGCCGGGGACTGCCCGAGGTGCTCCACGGCCTGCTCCAGCACCTCCACCGCCTGCTGGCCGTCCTCGATCCGCGCCTGCAGCCGCAGCGCGCTGCCGATCGCCGAGGCGGTGCCGAAGGTGCGGGCGTCCTGGACGGCCTTGTGGGCGTAGTGGCGGGCGCGTTCGGGTTCGTCGGCGGCGATCGCGACGGCCAGGTGCCCGGCCCAGGGCGCCCAGACGGTGTTGTGCCAGCCGCGGACCTCCAGCTGGGCCCCGGCCTCGGTGAGCGCGGCGGCCGCACCTGCGTAGCGGTTCTTGGCGACCAGCAGCTTGCCGTACAGCGAGGCGGCGTCCGGCAGCACCATGGCCGTCGCGTGGTACGGCGGGTGGAAGCCGAACTCGTTGGCCAGTTCCCAGGCCTGTTCGATCCGGCCGCGGGCGATCAGGGTGTCCACCAGCACGCCCACGGCGTCCCAGGCCAGCGGCAGCTTGGCGCCGATCCGCTCGGAGATGCGGTAGGCCCGGCCCAGGAAGTCCTCGGCCTCGGCGAGCAGTCCGCGGCGGAACCGGGCCAGCCCCATCAGGAAGTAGGCGAAGCCCCGGTGGGCGCCGCTCCAGCCGGCCAGCTCGAACTGGATGATGGCGTCCGCGGCCAGCCGCTCGGCCTGGGCGATGCGGTCGTTGTAGATGTACGTGAGGCAGAGCATCGAGGGCAGTTCGAAGCCCCAGGTGGTGTCGGTCCAGCCGAGGCCCTTGGGCAGCCGGCCGCCCTCCAGGACTTCGTCGGCGAGCGCGAGCGCGTCGGTGGAGGGCTCGCCGCGCAGGGTGAGGTCCCAGGCGCGCATGATGAGCACGGCCCGGTCGGCGGCCTCCCGGCCGGTCAGGTTCCGGTACAGCTCGGCGAGCCGGGCGGAGCGGCCGGGGCCGTCCTCCTCGGACTTGCGGAAGGCGTGCCACATGAACGAGGCGGCCTGGAGCCGCTGGCGCCGGACCGGGTCGAGGGTCTGCTCGGCCTCCTCCTGGCAGACCAGGGCGGCCTGGCCCAGTTCACCGCTGTGGGCGAGCACCTCGGAGAGCCGGAAGGTGGCGTCCACCCGCAGTTCGGGGCGCAGCGGCCCCTCGTCGGGGTCGAGGGCGAGCCTGAGCTGGTTGACGGTGGCGACGGGGTCGGTGAGCAGTGCGGAGCAGCCGAGTTCGTACATCACCTCGGCCTTGATCTCGTCGGCGGGCGGCTCGTTGAGCGCGCGGTGGAGGCAGCGCTGGGCGGCCTCGGGGGCCCCGATCAGCTGGTGTTCGACGGCGGCGCGGCGCAGCTTCTTGACGATCCGGTCGTCGCCCTCGCCGGAGTGGGTCTCGACCAGGTGGCGGGAGGCGGCGAGCAGGCCGAGCCCGGCGTTCTCGATCTCGACGGCGGCGATGCCGTGCATGCCGAGCCGGGTGGCCTCCGGCATGGTGTTGTAGATGGAGCTGGCGATCAGCGGGTGGACGAACTCGAGGTTCCCATTGGGCGATTGGGTGAGCACGCGCTGCTTGCGCAGCTGCTTGATGGACTCCCGGGCGCCCTCGGAGCTCTGGGTGGAGATCCGGGCGACGAGGTCGATCCGGATGTCGGTGCCCAGCATGGCGCAGGCCCAGGCGAACCGCAGGGTGGCGGGGCCGAGCCGGTCCAGCCAGCTCTTGAGGGTCATTCCGGTGGCGTCGACGGCGAGTTCGCGCAGTTGCCGGGAGTTCTCCTCGACCGGTTCGAGTTCCTGGTCGCGGACCTGGTCGAGCAGGGCGACGGCCTCGAACGGGTTGCCGTTGACGACGTTCCAGAACTCGTAGCAGAAGGCGTCCTCGGCCCGGTCGCCGAGTTCGGCGCGGATCATGTCGGTGACGGAGTTCAGGGTGAGCCGGCTGAGCTCGTGCTTGCGGCTGGCGAGGGTGAGGACGCCCCGGCGCAGGTCCTGGGTCTCGGTGGGCCAGTCGTTCTCGTCCTCGCGGAAGGCGAAGACGAGCAGGACGGGCAGTTCGCCGGACCGGACGGCGAACTTGGCGAGCCAGGACAGGGATTCGGCGTCCGCCCAGTGCAGGTCGTCGACGATCATCACCATCGGCGCGCGGCGCGGGGCGAGCTGGGTGAGGACGTAGTCGAGGCCGTCGCGCACGCCCTGGGGGTCGAGGCGGCGGGCGCCGGCCTTGGGCTGTTTGAGGCCCATGGCCGGTCCGACGACCTCCTCCCAGGTGCCCATGACCTGGCCGAACTCGTCCGCCTCCAGCCGGGTCAGGACGGGCTGGAGGAGCTGGCGCAGCACGTGGTAGGGCTCCTTGAACTGCCGTTCGCCGCCGCGGGCGAACAGCACGGTGGCGCCGTCGCGCAGGCTGGCGATCCGCCGGACCTCGTGCAGCAGGCTGGTCTTGCCGATGCCGGGGCGGCCGGAAAAGGTGAGCAGTTCGCCGATCTCGGTGCCGCCTGCGGCGAACTCGCGGCAGAGCCGGTCGACGGCGGCCTCCACGGAGCGCAGTTCGGTGTCGCGGTCGCGCAGCCTGACCCGGGGCGCGGGATCGTCCTCGTTCCGCTCGGAACCGGTTCCCGTCCGAAGTTCGTTGCCCTGATCGGTCACCGATGTGCCTCCGCCTCACCCGCTCGCGGCACGGCTCCGCCATCGTGCGCGGGGAGCCGGTCCATCACTGTTCGTGGTGCCGAGGTTAGCGCCGTGTTCGGCTGACTGTGCGGCATTCGCCCAGGCTGGGGCGGACGGCGAGGGTTCGGACGGCTTGCCAAGGGCAATTGCCCTATATCCCTAACGTCCGATCATTGCATCAGATACCCTACGGCCCGCGAGGCGCGGATGATCTTCCGCAACCACCCTCACCCTGTGCGCCCCGCCGCGTCAACTCCCCCACACCCAGTGATCGAACCACAAGCGCCCCCACCCACCGCTGCACCGGGAGTCCGATGTCTGACGACACCTCACTTCAGATTCCGTTCCCGCACCGCCGCAGTCCGCACGGCCGGTACGCCACCGCACTGCACCGCGACTGGCTGATCCGCCACCCGCTGCTCCCCGACGCCGATCACCCCGGCTACGCACACTGGGAGGTGGTGGACCTCGCCGCGCTCGGCTACCCGGACGCCGGACCGGACGAACTCGCCCTGGCGGCCGACCTGATGGGCTTCTACTTCCTCTTCGACGACCAGTTCGACGGCCCGCTCGGCCGCCGCCCCACCGAGGTCGCCCCGATCTGCGAACGGCTGATCGCCGTCCTGCACGGCGCCCGCCCCGACCAGCGCTCCCCGGTCGAGACCGCCTTCGCCGACCTCTGGAGCCGCAGCGTGCGCGGCATGCCCGCCCGCTGGCAGGCCCGCGCCGCCTACAACTGGGAGTACTACTTCGCCAGTCACCCGGCCGAGGCGGCCGGCCGGATCTCCGCCCGACCGCCGGACCGGGACGGCTACCTGGAGCTCAGACGGGGCACCGCGGCGATGGAGACCATCTTCGACATGGTCGAACGGCTCGGCCAGTTCGAGGTCCCCGCCTCCGTCCTGCACCACCCGGTGCTGCGTCAACTCCGACAGCTGGCCGCCGACATACCGTCACTGAGCAACGACGTGCGCTCCTTCCCGCTGGAGGCCCCGCGCGGCGATGTCAACAACCTGGTCATGATCGTCCAGCGCGAGCGGCACTGCTCCGCCGAGGAGGCCTGCTCCGCGGTGATGGCGGAGGCCCAGCTGATGGTCGGGCGCTGCGCCGAGCTGCACGAACGACTCCCGGACGTCTACCGGGAGTTGGGCCTGTCCAGGATCGAACGCACGATCGCCCAGCGGTACGCCGACGGGCTGCTCACCTGGCTGGCCGGCTACCTGAGCTGGGAGGCCCGCACCGGCCGGTACCACGCGGTCTGACCCGACCCCGGGCCGCCCGCCGCCCGCCGTCAGCTGCCGTTCGCCGACGTCCGACGCCCTCCGAGGCGGCGCGGCGCGATCCCCCGCGCGCCGCCCCGGCCCGAAACGATCCGGCGCGATCCGACGCGCGCACCCCCGCGCCCCGATGCACGCCCTGATGCACGCCCGGGTCCGCACGCCGTCCAACGCGCCCTCCCGCACGCCCAGGGTCGGGACGTCCGGAACGCACACCGTCCGTACGAGCCGGTCGCACGGACCGTAGCCGCACCACGCGCCCGGCGGTTATCGTGCTCGTCGGCGGCGCCCCGGCGGGGCGCCGGCCCGACTGCGTGTCCGCACCCTCCCGCCGGAGCGTCCCCGAGCGGGCGGCGGTCCGGCGTGCCGCCCCGGCCCGATCGGCGCCGGAGGCGCCCGACGTCGCGAGGAGACACAGAACATGACGGTCTACCAGCCCCCCGGCGCGCCCGGCAGCATCGTCGCCTTCCGCTCCCGGTACGACCACTGGATCGGCGGCGGTTGGCAGCCCCCGGCGCGCGGCGAGTACTTCGGCGACCCGACCCCGGTCACCGGCGAGGTCTTCACCGAGGTCGCCCGCGGCACCGCCGAGGACATCGAGGCCGCCCTGGACGCGGCCCACGCCGCCGCCCCGGGCTGGGGCCGCACCTCCGCCGCCGAGCGGGCGCAGGTGCTGCTGCGGATCGCCGACCGGATGGAGGCCAACCTGGAGCAACTGGCCGTCGCCGAGAGCTGGGAGAACGGCAAGCCGGTCCGCGAGACGCTGGCCGCCGACCTCCCGCTCGCCGTCGACCACCTGCGCTACTTCGCGGGCGCGCTGCGGGCCCAGGAGGGCAGCCTCTCCCAGCTGGACGAGGACACCGTGGCGTACCACTTCCACGAGCCGCTGGGCGTGGTCGGCCAGATCATCCCGTGGAACTTCCCGATCCTGATGGCGGTCTGGAAGCTCGCCCCGGCGCTCGCGGCCGGCAACGCGGTGGTCCTCAAGCCCGCCGAGCAGACCCCGGCCTCGGTGCTGCTGCTGGCCGAGCTGACCGCCGACCTGGTCCCGCCGGGCGTGCTCAACATCGTCACCGGCTTCGGCGAGGAGGCCGGCGCCCCGCTGGCCGCCAGCACCCGGGTCCGCAAGCTCGCCTTCACCGGCGAGACCAGCACCGGCCGGCTGATCGCCCGCGCCGCCGCCGACAACCTGATCCCGGCGACCCTGGAGCTCGGCGGCAAGAGCCCCAACCTGTTCTTCGCGGACGTCGCCACCGCCGACGACGCCTTCTACGACAAGGCCGTCGAGGGCTTCGCGATGTTCGCCCTCAACCAGGGCGAGGTCTGCACCTGCCCCAGCCGCGCGCTGATCGAGACCCCGGTCTACGAGCGGCTGCTCGGCGACGGCCTGGCCCGGGTGCGCGCGATGCGCCAGGGCAACCCGCTGGACACCGAGACGCAGGTCGGCGCGCAGGCCAGTGCCGAGCAGCTGAAGAAGATCCTGTCCTACTTCGAGATCGGCCAGGCCGAGGGCGCCAAGGTGCTGGTCGGCGGCGAACGGGCGGACCTCGGCGGCTCGCTGGCCGGCGGGTACTACGTGACGCCGACGGTCTTCGAGGGCGTCAACAGCATGCGGGTCTTCCAGGAGGAGATCTTCGGGCCGGTCGTCTCGGTCACCCGCTTCGACGGCTTCGACCAGGCGGTCGCGCTCGCCAACGACACCCAGTACGGGCTCGGCGCCGGCGTGTGGACCCGCAACATCAACACCGCCCACCGGGCCGGGCGCGCCATCCAGGCCGGCCGGGTCTGGACGAACTGCTACCACGCCTACCCGGCCCATTCGGTCTGCGTCAAAGGGGGTACAGAAGTGAGGGTCAGCCCCTATGCTGACGTGGCATGAGCAACGTGATCCCGCTCCCTAGGTCAGAGGCCCTGGCCCAACGAGCCTTGCGAGCGGTTCTTTACGGTCGGGCCTCCAAGGATCGCCACAAGCGCGGACGCTCGATCAAGGATCAGTTCGCCGTTGGCGAGGTTGAGTGCGCCGACCACGGGTGGCAGATCGTCGGGCGCTACGAGGATCGCGACCGCTCAGCCACGCGGCGAGCGACGAAGGTTCGCGAGCGCTTTGAGGAGATGATCGCAGACGCCGAGGCGGGCCAGTTCGACGTCATCGTCTTCGCCGAGAGCAGCCGAGTCGCCCGGAACCTCCACGTCTCCCTGGCGCTGCGTGACCTGTGTGTTGATACTGGGATCCTCCTTTGCTATAACGGCCGCGTCTACGACATGCGTAAGCCCGCGGACTTCAAGGAGTTCACGCGAGACTCGGTGCAGGCCGAGGAAGAGGGCGAGACGATCATCGCCCGCAACGAGCGGACGGCTCGTCTCACCGCTCGCCGCGGCGGGATGTGGGGATGGGTTCCGTTCGGGTACAAGCGCGAGTATGACCGGGATACCGGCGAGCTCCTCGGCCAGGTCGCCCACCCCGAGGAGGGGCGCGTCTTGGTTGATCTGTTCACGCGGATCGACGCGAGACAGAGCATCAAGTCACTTGTGCCCATGATTCGCCCATTCCGCCCGGAAGCCACGGATACAACTGTCAGGGCGATTCTTCGCAACAAGGCCTATATCGGAATCCGGACTCACCACGAGGATGAGTACGTGGCTGCCTGGGATGCGATCATCGATGAGGCTCTCTTCTGGCGTGTGCAGGCGATCCTGGATGACCCGAGCCGCCGGCTCACCCGTACGAGTGGAATTCAGCACCTCCTGAGCGGCATTGGGCTGTGTTCGACCTGCCGTGCCGAGGGCGAGTTCATGCGAGCCCGGCTCCAAGCGAGGGGGCCCCAGCCTCAGCACCGACGGGGTCCGCAGTACCGCTGCCGAGCGAACCACATGACGGTCATGGAGAAGAACCTCGACGCGTACGTTGAGGAGGCCGTCCTCGCCTATGTCAGCTCCGAGAAGGCCCGGCTGGCCTTCCAGGCAGTCCCCTCGGATGCGGAACGTGAACGTGAGCGCGAACTCGCCAAAGCGATGACCGAGCAACTGGGGGAAGCACGCCAGCAGGCAACCGAGTTTGATCCGACCACGGGCTTGCCGAAGCTCTCTGTCGCATCACTCGCCGCCCTCGAACAGCGGCTCATCCCGATGATTCAGGCCGCCGAGACCCGGGTCCGCGATCTGTTGTCAGTCGGTGACCCGCTGCTTGACCAAATGCTCGCGGCGTCACCGGATGAGGTCGACATGCTCTGGAATGATGTTCTCGACCTGGCCCAGAAGCGTCACATCATTCGCAAGGTGGTGCGTGTGGAGCTTCGGCCGGCGGCAGTGAAGCGGAGCAGGTACCAGGACATGAGTCAGCGAACCGGACTGATCTTCTTCGGCGAGCCGGGCTTCACCGAGTGGCCTGGATCTCCTGGTGAGCCCGGTAGCTAGTTCGGGCTGTCCGTCGTCGAGTGAGGCCGCCGGGCGGCCAGCGATATGACGTCCGCCTCGGCCTCCGTCGGAGAGGTGGCGAGGCGACCACCGAGGGCATCCAGGGCGCCTTCGACGTATCCGTCGGCTCGGGCTCTGAGGCAGGCATGCCGATGCCGGACTTCCCAGACGGCCAATTCGGCTTCCATAGCTGTGCGCAACCGTTCCCGTTGGCCGGCGAGCGTCGCGAAGGCAGCGTCGTACTGAGCTCGGGTTGCGTCCAGTTCCTGGCCGTCTTTGGCGAGTTCCGCGAGGCGACGATTGACGATGGCGAGGCAAGCGCCGCCGGAGCAGGCCGCTCCGGTGAGGAATCCGGCGAGGGCTGGCTCGGTCCAGGTGGTGAGGAGCAGGAGCCCTGCTATGCCTGCCGCGGCGGATAGGACGTTCCAGCGTCTCGCCTTGATGGTCATTCGCTCCCCCGCTCAGCCGTTGGCGGCGTGACCTCCACTCTCCCGGCCTTCGACGGATCGGCGGGTGAGGGCTCGGAGTCGTTCGAGGGAGTCCCGGACGTACTCGCGGTCGGCCTCGTCGGTTACACCCCACTGATCGGCTAGCGCATCAGCAGTGATGGGCTCTGATGCTACTGGCCGCTCGGGCATATGCGCGAGCGATTCGGCGGGGATTGTTCCACTTTCAATGAGGAGTTCCAGGTATGGGCGCCCGAGCGCTTGAGCCAGCGGCCACAGGGCGGCCGGCTTGGGCATTCGCCCGCCGTTGAGGATCCGGGCCAGTACGTCCGTTCCCATGTCGGCAGCGCGGGCCAGGCGCGACTGCTCGCCGTAGGCATCGAGGTCATAGCCGGCGGCAGGTGCATGCCGGCGGACATAGGCGGCGAGCGCCGCGGGTCCTGCGTCCATCGAGGTGGCCCCGTTCATGAGGCGGAGGTTAGCGCCCTAAGGCGTTGCTGTCAGCTGACAACAGTACCGGTCGGGCCATGAGTCCTCATGCACACATCCAGGACATCCTGACCCCGGGCACCCCTTCTGCAGCAATCCCCGGAAACTCCCTCCTCCAATCGCTGTCAAAGCGCAGCAACTAGAGCTATGGTTGCTGTCAGAGCGCAGCGACCAGCAGGGCGACGCCGAGGAGGTGACCCGTGCCCAGCACCGACAGCGCCGAATTCGACTTCAACGTCATTGTTTTCCGCAAGACAGCCGACGCCGCCGGCGACACCAGTACCAGCCGGATCGCCATGCGCACCGGCCTCAACCGGGGCCTTGTCGCCCGACTTCGCAACGGCAGCCGGCAACCCAACCTACGCACTGCGGCCCGCATTGCAGCCGCGTACAAAGTGAGCCTCGACGAGCTTGTCGTGGGCCTCGATGACCTCACCGTCAACGGGCAGGCCGCATGACCCGGGCCGAACGCCTCGTGATTCTCGGCGCTTCAACTGTGGCCGAAATTCACCGCCGAGTCGACGACGCGCCGCCGCCGACGGCCGAACTGATTGCCGAGCTGCGGCCAGTCCTCGCACCCGCGCTCCAGACTGTGCGCGCACACCTCGCTGCTTCGAAGCAGCAGACCTCGCCGCTGGCGGCGTGATGCCGCCCGGCCGGTTCTTTACAGCCTAGTGGCCGCCCCTCTGGCGCCAACCAGGGACGGCCCCGGCCCACCGATCAACCCATGACATCAAGGAGGCAGGCCGTGATCACACAGCCTACCCAACGCTCTGCGGCTTCCCGCCAGCCCAAGAACTCGCGGCGCCCCCAGATGCTCGCCGCTCTCGCCCTCGCCGAAGCCATCGTCGCGTTCGGCCAGCCGACCCCCTACGGAGTGAGTCTCCGCAGGCTGGGCCAGCGCGTTGCGGTGGATGTCCATCTGGACCACACCGGGGACGTCTTTGCCTACCAGGAGAGGTTTGGCGGTGTCGTCCACCAGGAGCTGTGCTTCAACGATCGCGGTCGCGGGGTGCGACTGCAGACGGAGCTCGTCGGCTCCGTTTACGACGGTGAGTTCTTCGCCTGGTCTCAGGTTCGTTTGTCCGAGCAACAGTTGGCGGCGTGGTTCGTCTCCGATCACGGAGACCCGGCGGACTGGTCTGCTGAGACAGGGGCCGCCTACCGCCAGCTGTTGGCGATCGTGCGCGGCACGGACGGTGTCCGATGACCGGCTCGAACCCGGTCGTGCGGCGCGCGGCCATCCTCATCGCCAACACCACCGGCACTCCCGAGGAGATCGCCGCCGCCCTCGACGCGGCCGGGATGCTCCAGCGGCCGGCCGAGCGGATCAACGGCCCCTACCCGCTGTGGATCCGCCCGACCGGGCTGGGCATCGCGGTGGACGCCCACCCGCTGGTGTCCGCGCTGATGCGCGGTCTCGCGGCGGAGATGGCCGAGAAGCCGGACGACGTCACCGCCGAGCTGGTGACGATCGCCGAGGCCTCGGGCCCGGAGCAGGACGCCTTGGTCGAGCGGCTGCTGGAGCGCCTCGGCGGTACCGACTCGCGGTACTCGGCGACGGCGGCCCGGCGGCTGGCCGAGGTGTTGCTGTCCCTGGTCGGCCCGACAGTCCCGCAGCAGAGGAGGGCCGCGTGATGGTGGCGACGGTTCTGTCGATCCTGGCGCTGGCAGTTCTGGTGGCGCTGGTGGTGGCGGCTGAGTCCCGGTCGCGTCGCCGGGTGCGGTCGGTTCGGGCCACGGAGGTGGAGCCGGTGCGGCACGCGACGTTCCACACCGAGGAGGACGGCCAGTGACCGGGCCCGCGTGCCGGTGCGACGAGCCCGGCTTCGACCCGTACGAGTGCGAGTCCGACGACTGCACCGGCTACTTCTCGGAACTCAACCCATTCGCTGGGGCTCCCGTGAACGAGCGCAACGCCAAGGTCTCCCGCGCGTGCCCCGTGTGTGACTGGCGGACGACCGTCTGGCATGTGGACGACGGGTCGGCCGAGGCCGAGCTGCATGGCCACGTCCAGGCCGTTCACGGCGGCAGCTATGAGAAGACGGGTGTTTCATGACGACCACCGTGCCGGCTGGGGCTTCGGCCCCGGCCGCCGGGCGGCGCCGGAAGACCACCCCGCAGCCCACCGGGCCGGACCGCATCCCGCGGCCGTCCGCCGGCTGGTATCGGGACAAGGTCACCGGCGCCAGGTACCGGCGCGTCACCACCATCCTCAACCTCGGTTCCACCAAGGGCGACGTCCTCTCCCGCTGGGCCGCCGGTGTCGTCGCGGACTGCGCGTTCGACAACCTCCCCTCGCTCGTGGCCGCCTCGCTCCGCCCGGACGAGCGTGCCGAGAAGCGCGAGTGGCTGTCCCGGGCCGCGCTGCGCAAGCGCGACGAGCGGGCCGAGGTCGGCTCAGCGGTGCACCGCATCATCGAGGCACACGTCCTCGGCCAGCCGATCCCGGCCGAGCTGGTCGAGGACCCGGAACTCGCCCCGTTCCTACGACACTTCCTCGCGTTCGTGCAGGACTGGCAGGTCACGTTCGAGGCGTCCGAGATGGTCGTCGGCAGCCCCGAGTTCGGGTACGCCGGCACGCTCGACTACATCCTCCGGTCCCCGCTGATCGCCGCCCGGCTCGGCATCCCCGCCAGCCTCGCGCTGATCGGTGACACCAAGACAGGCGGGGAACTGGACGTCAAGGGCGTCTACCCCGAGGCCGCGCTGCAGATGGCCGCGTACCGGCGCGCCGAGATCGCGTGGATGCGGGACGGCAGCACCGTGCCGATGCCCGCCGTGCACACCACCGGCGTCGTGCTTCACCTGCGGCCGGAGGGCTACCGGCTGATCCCCGTCGTCTGCGACGACCAGGTGTTCGCCGCGTTCCGCATCACCCAGCAGGCCGCCGAGTGGGTGTCCGGCCTGTCCAAGACCGTCGTCGGCGAGGCCCTGAGCCTGCCGACCAGCACCGAGAAGAGGGTTGCCTGATGCCCATCCTGGACCTCCAGCGCCGCATGCGGCAGCTCGGCGAGATCCGGATCGGCCACGCCGTCGACACCGGCCGCGTGACCAAGTACGGCAAGAAGATCGTCCGCCCGGTGAAGCTCGACGCGTTCCGCTTCACCTCCCCGTCCCGCCCGATCCTGGAGCAGGTGGCCGCCCTGTACGGCGGGACCGTGCAGCCGTGGACGCCGGCCAACGGCGGGCCCAGCGAGTTCGAGGTGTTCTCCACCGCGGACCGGCTGCCGGTGCTCGTGCCACCGCGCGACGCCGTCTCGCAGTGGTACGAGCTGTACCAGGGCAGCAAGTGCGTGCGCCGCTGCGACGGGCAGACCGAACAGAAGTCCGACCGGCCGTGCATGTGTGACCCCGTCAAGCGGGACTGCTCGATCACCACGCGCGTCAACGTGATGTTGCGCGACCTGCCCGCGCTGGGGCAGTGGCTGCTCGTCTCCAAGGGCTATCACGCCGCCGTGGAGCTGCCGCCGGCCGCCGAGTTGCTGGCCCAGGTCGGCGGGTACGTGGCGGGCTGGCTCGGTATGGAGGCGAAGACTGCTGTCAACGAGGACGGGACGCACCACTTCATGGTGCCGACGCTCGATGTCGAGATCACGCCGACCGAGTTGATGTCCGGCCAGATCCGCGGCGTGCCCGCCGAGGTCACCACCGGCGGCCCGGAGCGGGCTGCAATCGAGGCCGCGCCGGCCGCCCCGGTGCCGGATTACTTGGCGCTGGCGAAGCTCTCTCAGGACGCCCGCGCGGTCCGGGACATCTGGAAGACCGCAAACGGCAAGGGCCACATGACGCCGGAGCTGTCGGCCTCGCTCAAGGCCCTCGCGGACCGGTTCACCCCGGCGGTACCCGAACCGGCGGACGCCGAGGAGGTCATCGAACCGGAGATCGTCAACGACTCGGATCCGATGGAGGTCTGGCAGCAGATCCTGGCCGCGGCCGGCACGCGGGGCTGGTCGATGGACCGGACCGAGGCCGCCTTCGCCGAGTTCTCGAACGGCACCTCGGCCGGCTCCGCCAGTGCGGAGGAGCTCCGCCGCTTCCTCGACCACCTTCGGGGCAGCTGACCAGTGCGGGACCGCGCCCGTCCGAATCAGGCGCGGTCCCGCCGCCAACCATCATCCCCACACTCCGAGAGGAGGAACGGCATGCACAAGCCCTGGCACCTCAACCGCATGGCCGCCCTCGACTTCGAGGCCAGCGACAAGCACCCCGACACGGCCCGCATCGTGTCCTGCGCCCTCATCCACGTCGGCGGCGGCCTTCCGACCGAACGCTGCACCTGGCTGATCGACCCCGGCGTCCCCCAGGAACCCGAAGCGATCGCCGTCCACGGGCTCACCAACCAGTACCTCGCCGAACACGGACAGCCCGCCGACCGAGCCATCGCCGAGATCGCGCAGGCTGTGGCCGAGGCCACGCACTTCGGCATCCCGCTCGTCGGCCACAACATCGGCAGCTACGACCTCACCCTCCTCGACCGGGAGGTCCGCCGCCACCACGGAGCCGGCTTGGAGGAGATCACCGGCCCCCTGGTGCGCGTGATCGACACGATGACCCTCGACCGGCACGCCGCCCCGTTCCGGCGCCGGGTCTCCGACACGCAGGGTGCCTACCAGCTGCGCACGACCGTCGAGACGTACGGGCTGCAGTGGGACGAGGAGCAGGCCCACGGCGCCGACTACGACGCGCACAAGGCCGCGCAGGCCGCGTGGGTCATGGGAGTCATCGCGCACAAGCCGGCCGCCGAACGCCCCGGCTGGGTACAGGCGTTGCGGAACTGGCGGGGCCCGTACGAGCGGTTCGACGACCTCGCCTGCGACATCGACGAGCTGCACCGCCGGCAGATCGGCTGGGCCGCCGAGGACGCGGCGTCGCTGCAGGCGTGGCTTCGCTCGGAGAAGGCCGGCGAGAAGCGGGACCCGGAGGCGGTTGTGGACGGGTCGTGGCCGCTGCGCCCTTTGCCGGTGGCGGTGGCGTCGTGAGCAGAAAGGTCCGCGACCGCAGCAGCCCTGTGCTCACCGCGCTCCAGTCGGCCGTCCTCCTCGGACACGCCCGCGGCGAGCAGCCTTCCCAGATCGCCGACCGGCTGCAGATCGGCGTCCGCGACGTACGACTGCACCTGCGCGCCGTCCTCGTCGCCTTCAAGGCGGTCAACGCCACCCATGCCGTCGGCATCGCCTGCGCCCGCGGCCTGATCGACTCCAGCGACATCCTCCAGGGAGACACCCATGTTCGGTAGATCCAGACGCCGCATAGCCGACCTCGAAGAGCGCAACACCTGGCTGGAGAGCCGGGTCCGGCAGCTCAACATGGCGCTCGGAGCGACCCGCAGTGAGGTCGGCGACCACTTCCGCCGGTCCGAGCGCTTCGCCGACGACATCATCTCTGTGGAGAAGAAGCTGGCTGCCGAACGTCTCAGGAACGCCAGCCTGGTCCTCCGAAACGAGGAACTCGGCCGCGCCTCCACCAACTGCTCCGCCCGACTCAGCCGGGCTGTCCGAGGCTGTGCCCGCTACCGGGTCGAGAACCAGCAGCTGCGCCGGGAACTGCGTGCCGCGCGCCGTGACTTCGCCGAACGGCAGATCGCTCTCGAAGACCGGCTGCACGCGCTGCAGGCCGCCAACGAGAACCACTACCAGGCGTCCGCCGCCGCCACCGCGCCGATCGCTCCCATCGCCGCGTGACCTTCGCTGTCTGCCTGGCGCTGCTGTGGTGCACCCACACCGGAGTCGGCGCCATACAGACCTACCCCCACCTCACCCAGAAACGGCCCGTGCTCACCCGATACGCGTTCGCCCTGGCCTTTCTGGCCGGCACCGCCCTCGCCCTCGTTGTCTTCGCCATCACCGCATGGAGCACCCGAGATGACTGACACCATCCTGTCCGCACCTCCCGACCTGACCATTACCGTCCTCGGCCACCGGCCCGCCCCGCAGGGCAGCAAGCGGCACGTTGGCCGCGGCCGCCTGGTCGAGCAGTCCCTGCGCGTCAAGCCGTGGCGGCAGGCCGTGCACGATGCCGCCGAGGCTGTCCTGGCCGATGCCCGAATCGCAACCCTGGACGGGCCGTTGAGCATCGAGGTTGCGCTCACCGTCCGCAAGCCCGCCTCCGCGCCCAAGACCCGCATCACCTGGCCGACGACCCGGGACAGTGGCGACATCGACAAGCTGCTGCGCTCGACGTTCGACGCCCTCACCACCGCCGGCGCGATCGCCGATGACTCCCGCATCGTCGAGGTCATCGCCCGCAAGATGCACCCCGGCGAAGGCGTCGACGCCCTCGACCAGCCCGGCGCGGTCATTCGGCTCTGGCGGCTCGGGGAGCAGCGATGAACTGGTGGGACTACGCGAACTGCCGCACCGTCGACCCTGACCTGTTCTACCCGGCGTCCTTCACGAAGGCCCCGGGGCCCGCGCAGGTCGAGGAAGCACTCGGCTACTGCCGCCAGTGTCCCGTGAGAGCCCGATGCCTCGAATCCGCCTTGGCCGAGGAGAAGTTGGCCGGAGCCAACGGCCGGCAGGGCGTGCGCGGCGGTCTCACCCCCGACGAGCGCACCAAGCTCGCCGCAAGCAGGTTCTCCACCGCGGCATGACCGCGGGCTCCAACTCGTACCGCAATCCAGGAGGTGAACAACCGTGCCCCGAGGCTTCATCCCCAAGCCCCCCGCCGCTCACGGCACCTACGCCTGTTTCCTCACGGCACCTACGCCTGTTTCGTCGGGCGACCCAAGACCGGGATTGCCGGATGCCGTTGCGCTGCGTGCGTCAAGGTCGGCCGGCAGTACTGCGCCCGGCGCGACTACCTTCGGTCCACCGGCAGGCCGCTGACCGTTCCTGCCGGGGCTGCCGAGGCCCACCTCCGGGCCCTCTTCGCCGCCGGTGCCGGCTGGAATGAGATCACGGCTGTCAGCGGATGTTCCACATCGACCATCCACCAAATCCTTCACGGTTGCACGACCGTTCACCGTCGTACCGAGCAGCGGATCCTCGCGGTCCGGCTGGAGCAGGTGCTGACAGCCGAGCGCACCGTCCCGGCCGTCGGCACGATCCGCCGGGCACAGGCCCTGGTGGCCATCGGGCACCCGGTCGCGGCCATCGCGACGGCGGCTGGCGTGAGCCGCACCCTCATGACCGACCTCCTTGCCGGATCCGTCGGCCAGGTCCGGGCCCGCACTAGGGATGCCATGGCCGCGGCGTTCCGGCAGATGGCCATGCAGCCCGGCAAGAGCGCCCGTTCCATCGACCGAGCGCGGGCGGCGGGATGGATGCCGCCGCTCGCCTGGGACGACGACATGGATGACCCTGCTGCAGCCCCGGCGGCAGGCGCGCTTCGCCGGCCCCGTCGGCAGTCCGATCCCAGCGAAAGAAAGGCCGCCTGATGGCCGGAGAAACCCTGATCACCCTCGTCGGCAATCTCGTCGACGACCCCGAGCTGCGCTTCACCCCGTCGGGTGCGGCGGTCGCGAAGTTCCGCATCGCGTCCACCCCCCGCACCTTCGACCGTCAGACGAACGAGTGGAAGGACGGCGAGAGCCTCTTCCTCACGTGCAACGTCTGGCGTCAGCCGGCGGAGAACGTCGCCGAGTCACTGCAGCGAGGCATGCGCGTCATCGTGCAGGGCCGACTGAACCAGCGCTCGTACGAGAAGGACGGCCAAAAGCGGACCGTCTTCGAGGTGGAGGTCGAGGAGGTCGGGCCGTCTCTGCGGAATGCCACGGCGAAAGTGACCCGGGCGAACCGCGGGCAGGGCCAGGCGCAGCAGGCCCGGGGTGGCGACGGCCCGTGGTCCCAGTCCAAGCCGTCGGTGCAGGGCGGCAGTTGGGGAGCGCCTCATCAGGCCGAGGCCCCCTTCTAATCCCGTCCACGCCAAGAGCCAACTCGACGTTCCCAGGAGAACCTCATGCCGCCGCTACGTGCCTTCCCGGTCCGGCCGTTCGACCGGACGGCCCCTGGCCCTCGTCTCTCAATGCCTGCCGAGGAGCCCGGCTACTACCCGGAGACAGCCCTATACCGGTTCTTCGACTCTCGGAAGCGGCTGCTGTACGTGGGGGTTTCGGGTCAGCTTCGCGAACGCTGGCCACAGCACCGCAGGAAGGCCCCTTGGTGGCCGGCGGCCGACTTCGTATCCATCGAGCACTGGTCAACCGACGTCGGTGCCCTCGCCGCCGAGCGCGCCGCGATCGTCATCGAGCAACCGCTGTTCAACAAGCGAAGCGCCCGTCGGCCGCCCGCCCCCGCCTCTACCTCATCTTGATCGGAAACCGACATGGCACGTGGTCACGGACGGGTCCTCACCCGCATCTGGGACGACCCTGACTTCACCGCTCTGCCCGCGGAGATCCAGCGGCTCTACCTGTTCCTCATCAGCCAGCCGAACCTCAACCACGCAGGCCTGCTGCCGCTGACGCTGAAGCGCTGGAGCTTCAAGGCCTACGGGCTGAGTCCGGCGGTCCTGCGGACCCAGCTTGCGGTCTTGGCCGACCGCAGGTTCGTCGTCGTGGACGAGGACAGCGAGGAGCTGTTGGTGCGCTCGTTCGTGCGCAACGACGGGGTGTGGAAGCAGCCGCAGGTGATGGGCGCGATGGTGTCGGGCGCTCTAGAGATCTCGTCGCGTCGGCTGCGGGCCGCGCTGCTCGCGGAGGTCGAGCGGATCCCGCTGGACGAGCTGAGTGACGAGCCGGGCCGCAAGGGGCTGTCGCCTCTGCAGGAGGTGTCGCGGCACATCGCGGCGCTGCGGGCGGCGTTTCATGAGCCGGATCCGAAGCCCCCGGCGGCGGCCCTTCCCGAAGGGGTTGAGGAAGGGGTTGCGGAACCCCTTCCGGAAGGGGCGGAGGCAGGCTCAACGCGCGCGCGCGGGCGTTTTCCCCTACCCCTACCCCATTCCCCTTCTCTTCTCGTCGCGGATGTCGTCGACATCCGGTCCGCCCGCTCGGAGCGGCCGGACGTGGAGGAGGCCTGCACGCTCCTCGCGGACCTGATCGCCGCGAACGGCACCAAGCGTCCGACCATCACCAAGCGGTGGCGCGACGCCGCCCGGCTCATGATCGACGCCGACAAGGTCGCCGTCGCCGACGTCCTCGGCGCCATCCGCTGGTCCCAGGCGGACGAGTTTTGGCGCAGCAACATCCTCTCGATGCCGAAGCTGCGCCAGAAGTACCCCCAACTGCGGCTCCGCGCCCAAGCCCAGCAGCAGCGCCGCCAGTCCACCGACTACCAGGCCTACGCAGACCAGGGAGTCTTTTAGTGACCACCGACACCGACTTCGCTCGCTCCGAGCCCAACGACCTGACCGCCGAGCAGGCATTCCTCGGCGCCATCATGCTCAGCCGCGACGCCCGCCGAGCACTGCGGGACACCACCGTCACCGCCGATGACCACTACCGGCCCGGTCACGCCCTGATACATGGGGCGATCACGGCAATCGCCGAAACCAGCGACCCCATCGACCCGTTCACCGTCGTCGCCGCGCTCGAAGCCGCCGGTGAGCTCCCGCGGTGCGGCGGCCGCGACTACATCAACACCTGCATCGACGTCGCCCAGCACGGCCCCAACCTCCACTGGCTCGACCACCGCATCCGAAGCCTCGCCCTGCGCCGCGCCCTCGTTCACGCCGGCACCGAGATCCGCGAGCTCGGCTACGCCGCCGAAGGGGAGCCCAGCGAACTCGCCGAGCACGCCGTAGCCCGGCTACGCGAGGTCCGCGACGCCGGGCGGTCCGCCGACGACTCGCCCGTCCAGGACATCCACGACTTCCTCGCCGGGGACGACCCCGACTACGACTGGACGCTGCCCGGCTATCTGGAGCGCACCGACCGGTGCGTGTGGACTGCTGGCGAGGGCGGGGGAAAGTCGGTCCTGCAGCGGCAGATCGGCATCACCGCGGCGGCTGGGCTGCTGCCGTTCGGTGACCGCAATCCGCTGGGTCCGCAGCGCGTGTTGATCTTGGACTGTGAGAACTCCAGCCGTCAGTCCCGCCGGCACTACCGGGGGCTCGTCCAGGTCGCCGAGCACATGGGTGCTCCCGTCAAGCGCGGGCAACTGCACATCGACCTGCGGCCCCAGGGCGTCGACCTGACCCGCGGCGACGGCAGGGCCTGGCTGATGCGCCGCGTCGAGGCTGTCATGCCGGACCTGCTGATCGTCGGGCCGATCTATCGCCTGCACGCTGGCGATCCCAACTCGGAGGAGCTGGCCCGCAAAGTCACGGTGGTCCTGGACGACGCGCGTGCCACGGCAGGGTGCGCCCTGTCGATGGAGGCGCACTCCCCGCAGGGCGGGCCGATGGGGCCGCGCACGCTGCGGCCGGCCGGGTCGTCGCTGTGGCTGCGGTGGCCGGAGTTCGGCCTCGGCCTGCGCCCGGTCGAGGATGCCCGATCGGCTCACGACGACCGGGCCCGCCGGGTCCTGCCGTGGCGCGGTGCCCGCGACGAACGGCAGTGGCCCCGGTTCATCTGCCAGGGCCACGCGGGTTCCTGGCCGTGGCGCACCTACAAGCCCGTCGACTCGGATCCGTTCACCGGCCACTCCCCCACCGGAGCGCTCTCATGACCCCGACCGAGCACTGCCCCGCCTGCCTCTCCCGCGCCCGGATCGTCGCCCAGTGGGAGGACGGCACCCACACGCACACGACGTGGTCCTGCTCCCGTTGCTTCCGGCAGTGGGACACCGAGTACCTGACCGCGGCGTACGCGGACGAGGAGTTCGACGGCACGTCGTGACTGTTGAGCCGTCGGCTGGACGGTCATGACGTTGCCTCACCGGAGCGCCCAACGGCGGCTCCGCATCACCTAAACGCGCGCAAGCCCCATCACGGGCGCCGCAAGGTTCGCTTGAGCCCATCACTCCAACCCTGCCCCACAGGCCCCTTCCTGCCCCCTTCTCGCCCCGATTTGAGGCCATCGTGTCGAACAGTGCCACTGCAGTTCCGAAGCCGGCGGCCCATTCAGCCGCTCCCCCGCCGTCTGCAGGCCGCCTTGCAGAGCTCCTCGACATCGCGGAGCGCCGCTTCCTGACGCCAGTTGAGGCGGCCGAGCTTCGCCGCGGCGTGGAGCACCTGACGCGGTGTCTGGCTCAGGCCGGGGCGCAGCTGCGCCGGTCGATTCGGGATGCGGAGCGGGTCCAGGAGGAGCACGCCGCGGAGCTGCGGATCCTGAGGGAGCCGGGCCTTGGGGTGGCGTGTCGGCGGTGCGGGGCGGCGGTTGGTGTGTGGTGCCGTCCGGTGGATGGCGGTGTGGCGTTGACGCTGCATGTTGCGCGCCTGCTGGATGCGGGGGTGCTGTCGTGACCGAGTTCTCTCGGATTCTGGTGACTGGTTCGCGGGCGTGGTCGGATCGGGCGCGGCTGGAGTGGGCGCTTGGGGTGGCGTTCAAGACCTTTCGGCCGATCGTGATCGTGCACGGCGCTTGCCCGACGGGTGCGGATGCGATCGCTGCGGCATGGGCGCAGCGGGCCGGCGTGGAGGTGGAGGCGTGGCCGGCCGACTGGGACCGGCACGGGCGGGCTGCGGGGCCGATTCGGAACGCGCAGATGGTGGCGGCCGGGGCGCGGTTCTGTCTGGCTTTCGCTCGGTCAGATAGCCGGGGGACCTGGCACACCGTAGATCTCGCCCGAGCAGCAGGAATCCCAGTGAAGGTCTTCAAGGAAGGTGTGGGCAAGTGACCGACCTGGCCGCATGTTCCGTCGTCGGCTGCGTTAAGGGCGGGAAGCTCTCCCGGGGCATGTGCTCTATGCACTATGCACGCTGGCAACGCCACGGCGACGTCAACGCCCCCGATCACCGCAAGAGCCGGCCGAGGATCGTGCTCGCGTGTTCTGTCGCCGATTGCGAAGGCGCAGTTCACGGCAAGGGCCTCTGCGTGCCGCACTACAAGCGCCTGCTGAGGCACGGCGATCCCCTTGGGGGCCGGCATTCCGTTCGCAATGACGGGCCGTGCGCCGTTGAGGGTTGCGAACGGCCGTCCATGTCGCTCGGCTTGTGCCGTCGCCACTACCGGCGTCAGTCGAGGAACGGTGACCCGCTGGCCTCGAAGCAGCGCCCCGTACGTCTGGCGAAGCGCTACCGGTCCGTGAGCGCTCCTGGCCATGCTCTTGCCGGGTCGCATGGCACCGTCCTGCTTCACCGGAAGGTTCTCTACGACGCGATCGGGCCGGGCGTACACCCCTGCCACTGGTGCGGCACCGCAGTGGTGTGGGCCAAGGGCTCGGATGCGATACGCAGCCTCGTCGTAGATCACCTTGACCACAACAAGCAGAACAACGAGCCCGAAAATCTGGTCCCGACGTGCAATCCCTGCAACGGCCACCGGGTCGCGGGGGCCGATTGGGCACCGTGGGTGCCTGGCAGCCCGGCTGGTTCCGTGACTCGCCAGCATGCGACTTGCCGACGGGGCCATGCGCTAACGCCGGACAACGTCTATGTGCGTCCGGATGGGGCGGGGCGGCAGTGCCGACAGTGCATGCGGGTGCGCGCTCGGCTGCGGCGCTTCGAGGCGGCACGGTGACTGGACTCGGACAGCCCAAATGGCCGCTCGGCGCAGCGGGCCGGCGGCTTGCGGGGTGGAGCGGGTCAGTTCTGGGCGGCGGGTTCGTCTTCGTTGGGCTGCGGGGTGGACCAGGGTCCGGCGTCGGGGCGTTTGATGGCCTTGCCTCCGGGGCGGTGGGTGTACCAGGTGAAGAAGTCGCGAATGAGGGCGGATCGGTCGGTGCCGGCTTCGGCGGCGGCTTGGCCTGCTGCGTTCCAGAGTCCGAGTGGGATTCGGATGGGCTTGGCTTTGGTCTTGGGTGCGTTTGGCATGGTCAGACGATAGCTCACCGTATCTACACCGGGCAATGGGGCGCCTCAAGGGGTGTAGATACATATTTCTCGCTCACACCACTTGCGGTGGAGATACACCTGGCGTATGTTGTTCTCAGGCGGTGGAGATACACCGCCGGGTCAACTAGGCCACGGGAGAGCCAGATGCGCCGCACCATCACCGCCATCCGCCGACTCATCACCACCGTCCGCCACCTCGGCGAGGACATCCGCTACGCCACCCTCAATGGGGACCTGCGCGGCGCGGTGCGCACCGGCGACATGCTCGACCGCCTCGGCATCCGGCTCCCCGACGGACAGGCCTCCTGGTACGGCCGCCACGTCGCCAAGGCCTACCGCGCTGCCCACGACGGCCAGGACGCGCCGAAGGCGTGGGTTCGCCACCGCACCACCGGCCGGTGGATCCACGTCTACGTCTACCGCCCCGCCGACCCGGCGCTCATCACCGGCCTCAACACCTACAAGGCCACCGCCGGCCTGATCTCGCAGGCCTCGTTCACGGAGGCCGCGTAGACCAACTTCGCCGCCCCGACCAGCCACCCGCACACCACCACGAAGGACACCCGCATGACCCCCGCCCTCGCCCTCGCCACGAGCGTCACCGGCACGCTCCTCACCCTCGCCCCGCTCGACCCGGCCGACGTACGGGCCGCCCGCCGCGCCATCGACCCCACCGCCCCGTACGAGCAGGACCCCGACGTGGCCGCCGACCTCGCCCTCATCCAGCGCACCACCGCCTGGCTGCCCACCTGGCAGCACTACGGCGCCGCCGAGCTGGACCACCGCCTGCAGCTTGCCAGCGCCGCCGAGGACCGGCTCCTCGCCGCCCACGGCCACACCGTTCCCACCGCCGAGCAGCGCTACCAGCGTCGCACCCAGGCCCGCATCGCCGCCGAGGCCATCCAGGCCGCCGCCGACCTGACGCACCCGGCCGCCAACTGCCCCCTGTGCGCCGGGTGGAACGACTGCCCGGACGCCGACCGCGCCTACCGCGACTCGCTCCACACCGCCTGGATCGACCGCTGGACCACCTCGGCCTGACACCGCAGGACTGGCTCGGCGGCCGTGACTACCCCGGCCGCCGAGCCCACCAACCACCCGCGCTCAGCAGTGAGAAGCACCATCGTGAACCCGAACCCGTCCGACACCGAGATCGAAGCCCTCCTCGCCGCATGCGGCCTGCGCCTCCCCCGCGAGTTGAAGCCCTGCGGCACGCAGGCCGCCTACCACCGGCACCTCGACAACGGGGAGACGCCGTGCGAGGCGTGTACGGCCAGCAGTTGCGGAAGCGTCCGCGCACCCGGCTGCGCCCGATCAAGCACGGGACGCCTGGCGGTGCCGACGCTCACCGCTATCGGGGTGAGGGAGCGTGCGCGGCATGCGCGGAGGCCTATCGGGCTGATCGCCGCCGACGCTCCGCCGCCCGTCGAGCGACGGCTTGACGCCCCTTCCACTACCGACGACAGCCACACCAGCCAGCTCGACGCCTCGCACACCCAACCCCCCGCCTAGGGAGAACCCGATGAACACCCAGCCCACCACCGACATCACGCGCGCTCGGCACGAAGCCTTTCTCCGCCAGACCATCGCGCACAGCATCAGCCTCGGACGAAGCCCGCAAGGCACCACCGGCGCCCACGCCGACGCCGCGGTCAACGCCTGGTGGGCCCATCGCCTCCTCTGCGCCCTCATCACCGCCATGCCCGCCGCCGACCTCGCCGTGCTGCTCGACGACATCAGCGAGGAACTGCAGATGGGCGACGCCCACGAGGCCGCGTTCGACGCCGCCGAAGCCATCGGAATCGACGTGGACGCGCTGACCGCGTACGTCGAAGCCAAGTTCGCCACCCGACCCGCCACCTGAGGAGACCACCGTGAGCCGCATTCGCACCGCACGCGACGCAGCACGCCACGCCCAGCACACCCACCTAACCGCCACCGACCTCCGCGCTGTCCACGCCGACGAGCCCGGCGGCAGTCGGCGGCACATCGGATGGACGTTCAACACCGGCGGCAACGGGGGCCACTTCAGCCACGGTTGGGTCCTCACCGACGGCACCGTCAGCGCCACCGCCAATCTGTCCCTGCCCGAGGCCCGTGACGAGGCCCGCCTCAACGCCCGGATGCCGCGATGACTACCAACCGGATCGTCGAACTGCAGGCAGCGTGGGATCGAACGATTGCGGAGCTTCAAGCCCACGACCCCAGGTGCGGACTCTGCTTCGAGCAGCAGACCGTCCTCGCTGGCCGCTGCAGTACCGGGAGGGGCCTCCGGAAGAAGCTCCTGCAGATCAACGACGAGTACTTGCAAATCACCGATGCCACCGCCGCCTGAGGAGACCACCGTGCCGCACGCCCGTCCCACCTGGACGCTCACCCGGGAGAACCTCACCGAGCTCATGGAACTCATCGAGCCGTCCAAGCCGCACTACCGATCCCGCACCCCCGCCGGCCCGTACGACGTCAGCGTCGAGATCGACGGCCTCACGATCCTCGCCCACCACGACCGGGCCCGCGCCGTCGCCTACTTCGGCGACACCATCCGCCTCCAGCGCGACGGCACCTGGACCGTCCAGCACGCCATCGTGCACGTCGGCACCGACACCGCCCACGCCCTCGTCCAAGCCGCCACCGAGGAGATCACCCGATGAACACCCAGCCCCAGCCCGCCGAACTCCTCGACCTGGACGTGGTCGAGACGCGCCACCACCAGATCGCCGACCCGGCCGCCTGCAGAACCTGCTGGCGCCTCGCCCTCGCTGGCCAGCCGACCGAGCACCCCGCGTGCGCCCGACGCGCCGTCCTCCTGCCCGCCCCCGACGCGCCCGACTACGAAGACCTCGCCGACCTCACCGACGAACAGAAGGCCGCACTCCCCGCCCGCTTCCACACCCCGGTCTGGGAAGGCAACGCCGTCCCGCACTCGTGGGTCTGCGCGGTCTGCTGGGGCGACGGCTGGGTCACCCGGTGGCCCTGCACGGCGGCCGTCCGGTACGGCGACGAGGTGTTCACCCCGGAGCACCAGGCCACCCGAGCCCGGCAGGACGTGCCCGCCCTGATCGCCCGGGTCCGGGAACTGGAGGCCGAGCTCCGCCGCGAGCGGGCCGCCCACAGCAGCACCATCGACGAGCGCGACCGGGCCACTCACTACGCCGACCGCCTCGCCGCCGCACTCGCGCCCATCGACGTCCGCGGCGAACACTCCGCCGGCAACTGCCCCTGGCTCGCGGCCCTCAACTACGCGGACGAGGAAGCCCCCAGCGGACCGCAGACGGCCGCCTGACGGCCGAACAGCACCGCACCGGACCACGACCCCACCCGAGCGCCCGAACGGGCGTCCACCGGCCCGCCACGCGCCCCCACAGCCCCACCACACACAGGAGACCAAAACATGCTCACCGTCACCGACTTCTTCTGCGGCGCCGGCGGCTCCAGCCAGGGCATGCACAACATCCCCGGCCTCCAGGTCGCCACCGCCGCCAACCACTGGGACCTCGCCGTCCGCACCCACCAGGAGAACTTCCCCGACGTCCGCCACGACTGCGCCGACATCAGCCAGATCGACTTCCGCCGCTACCCCCGCACCGACCTCCTCTGGGCCAGCCCCGAGTGCACCAACCACTCCGTCGCCAAGGGCGTCAAGCGCGGCGCCGACCGCCAGCCCGACCTGTTCGGCGAAGTCCTCCCCGAGGAGGCCGCGGTCCGCTCCCGCGCCACCATGTGGGACGTTCCCCGCTACCTCGAAGCCATGTCGCTGCGCGGCAAGCCCGTCCTCGGCGGCGTCGTTGAGAACGTCGTCGACGCCCGCAACTGGGCCTTGTTCGACGCCTGGTGCATGGCCATTCGCGCGCTCGGCTACGACATGCGGCTCGTCTACCTCAACTCCATGCACGCCAGGCCGAGGTTCGGCACCCCGCTCGCCCCCCAGTCCCGCGACCGCATGTACGTCATGTACTGGCTCAAGGGCAACCGCGCCCCGCAGATCGAGAAGTGGACCCGCCCCGACGCCCACTGCCCCGAGCACGGCCGCGTCCAGGCCGTCCAGTCATGGAAGAACCCCGACCGCGAGTGGGGCCGCTACCGCGCGCAGTACGTCTACCGCTGCCCCGTCCCCGGCTGCTGGACCATCGTCGAACCCTGGGCCCTCCCCGCGGCCGCAGCCATCGACTGGACCCAGCCCGGCCAGCGCATCGGCGACCGCACCAAGCCCCTCGCCGCCAAGACCCTCGCCCGCATCCGCGCGGGCCTCGCCAAGTACGCCCGCCCCCTGGCCGTCCCCGTCGAGGGGCGCGAGGGCAAGAACGCCGCGCCGGTCGACGACCCGCTGCGGACCATGACCACCCGCAACGAGACCAGCCTCGCCTGGTTCGAGCCGTTCCTCGCCGAACTCCGCGGTGGCGGCTCCGACCACCGGCCCGCCTCCGACCCGCTCGCCACCGTGTGCGCCTCCGGCAACCACCACGGCCTCGTCCACCCCGCAGCCGCGATGGTCATGCGGAACAACGGCTCCACCGGCAACGGCGGCGAGCACTGCACCCCGGCCGCCGAACCGCTCCGGACCCTGACCACCGCCGGACACCAGTCACTCGTCACCTGGCCGATGCTCGTTCCCGCGGGCGGCACCTGGAACGACGAAGCCCGGCCCGTGCGCGAGCCGTTCCGGGCGCGGACCACCCGCGAGACCGAGGGCCTGCTCGTCCCGTACTACGGCAACGGCACCGCCCGCCCGACCGACCAGCCCGCTCCCACGGTCACCACGGTCGACCGACACGCCCTGGTCTCCCCCGACCTCGACGTCGAGGAGTGCCTGTTCCGGATGCTCAGCCCGCGCGAGATCGGCGCCGCCATGGCGTTCGGCACCGACTACACCGTGCTCGGCAACAAGCGCGAGCAGGTCCGCCAGTACGGCAACGCCGTCACCCCGCCCGCCGCCGAAGTCCTGATGAGCGCCCTGGTCGAGTCCATCACCGGCGAAGACCTCCAGGCCGCCGCGTGAGCTTCTACATGATCCCGATCGTCCACTGCGACGCCCCTGGCTGCGAGAAGCCCGAGATCCACCACCACGCGGCGAAAACCGCCACCGAGGTCCGCGCCTGGCGCAAGGCCGACGGCTGGCGAGAGCGCCCCGGCGGCCGGGACATCTGCCCCGACTGCTGGGCAGCCGGCCACCGCTGACCCACCCCCGGGCGGCCGGCACCCACCGGCCGCCCACCACACCCACCACGGAGAACCGCCATGGCGTACCGCCGCGAGACCTGCGTGATCATCACCTGCGACCTCTGCCAGTACACCCTCGACGAGGACGGCGAGGGCCAGCAGCACTACACCACCGAAGCCGACGCCCTGAAGTGGGCCATCGCCCAAGGCTGGTCCCAGCTCGTCGACGGCCGTATCGCCTGCGGTGACGACGCCCACTTCGGCCTCCTGGCCGACGATGCCGTCACCCGCATGACGGCCGCCGGGGGCGACCGGTGACCGACACCCCGCCGCCCAGCCTCCGCGACCGCATCGAGGCCGCCCTCCGCGCCGCCGCACACGACTGCCCCGACGACTGCGGCCTCACCGAGGCCGAGTGCGACGCCCAACACCCCATCCAGGTCGCCGCGTACCACCACAACGCCGTGGCCGCGGTGTGGGGCGACGTGGACGCCATCGCCGCCGCCGTGCTCGCGGTCGTGCAGCCCGAACTCGACCGCCGCGACGCCGAGATCGACCGGCTCCGCGCCGAGCTGGACACCCTGACCGCAGTCGCCCGGACCAACGCCGCCGCCCACCGGGCCGCGGTCGAGGGCGGCGAGCGCTGGGTCCGCATCCCGGACGCTCTGCCATCCGACGTGGTCCGACACCTCCCCTGACGCCTGTCACCACCGCCCCCTGACGCCCGACGCCGCCCGCCACCACGGGCGGCCCCACCCCGAGGAGCACACCATGAGCAAGATCGAAGCCGACCAGATTGAGTGGACCCTCATCCACACCGAGGACTGGGGCGGCGGCCCCGAGCACACCTACCGCGCCGAGAACGTCGAGCACGCCGGCTGCGGCGGCGACGTCCACATGATCCACCTTCACGATGCCATGGGCGGCCTCCTCGGCGCCCACTCGAAGTGCGCCAAGTGCGGCGAGAACCTCACCCCCTGACCCCCGCCCTGGCCTGCCGTCACCCGGCGGCAGGCCCCACCATCCGACCCGAGGAGCGCCCGTGACCGACCAGCCCGCCGACCTGCTCGCCGCCGCAGCCACAGCCCTTCGCGGATCCGCCAACGCCGCCATTCACGACGGCCGCACGACCTGGCGGCTCGGCAGCACCCGCGGCAGCAAGAGCCCCGTGGTGCTCGACGACCAGGACAAGCCCACCGTCCTCATCGAGACCTGGGCGCCGCGCCTCGAAGACGTCAATGCCTATCTCACGCTCGTCGGCCCCGCCACCGGCCTCGCCATCGCCGAGTGGCTGAGCGACGCCGCTGCGGGCGACGACCACGGTGAGCACGACCCGTACGCCCTGGCGGTGGCCCGCGCGGTGCTCGGCCAGAACGGCGGCCAGCAGTGACCCGCCCCCTCACCCCGCGCGAGGCCGACGTCCTCCGCTACAAGGCCCAGGGCCGCACCGACTACGACATCAGCGCCGCCCTGCGCGTCACCGAGAGCACCGTACGCAGCACCGTCCTCCGGGCCATCCGCGCACTCGGCGCCACGACGCTCGACCAGGCCATCCAGCTCCACAACCAGTCTAAGGAGGGCCAGCAGTGATGCGCACTGCCATCCGCCCCGGCCAGATCTACCGCTGCATCGCCCCACGTGGCGGCCCCACAATCCGAATCGTCGAAGAGCCGATCAGCACCCTGGGGCTGCACGCCTTCGGCAAGGTCACGGTGGAGACCGTCCGCCGCGACGGCACCGGCCACCGCCGCCGCGCGCTGGAGACCACCCAGCTCCACGACAGCCCGACCACCAACGCCGGGCAGCCCCGCCGTACCGGCTACGTACTGGTCCGCGACGCCGCGTGACGGTCAGCCCCTGGCTGGTCCTGGCCGGCGCCCTCTACGGCGCCGGCCTCACCGCCACCCTCTACGCACTCCACCCCCGGAGACGCACATGAACCCCTGGACCATCCTCGCCACCTGCGCCACCCTCATCGGCCTCTGGTGGTTCCGCCAGATCTGCGCGGACTACGTCGCCGCCGGCCGAGCCGCCGCCGAACTCCGCAGCCGCGACACCGAGCAGGCCCGCTTCGACGACCAGTTCGCCGCCATCGTCGCCCAGCTGGAGCGCCAGCCGTGACCGCCGAGCACACCCCACGCCCCGGCCGCACCTGGGAGACCACCGTGGTCCGCACCGAGGTGGTCGTCCCCGACGACGCGCCTGAGGACCGCCCCAACCGCGCCACCCGCCGGGCCCTCGCCCGAGCCAAGAGGAAGGCCACCTGATGAACCCCACCGCCGAGCAGCTCGACCACCTCATCGGCCACACCGCCAACCGCCCGCTCACCCCCGACGAGCACGCCGCTCTCCGGGCTGGCGTCCGGGCACTCCGGGCCGTCCTCGCCGGATCTCTCGAAGCAACGCTCAGCGCCACCCTCGGCCGGCCGTCGCTCGGCACCTACCACCAGCAGGTCGTAAAGCAGCTCGCCGACGCCGAGGACGAACTCGGCAAGCTCCGCAGGTACGTCGCCAAGCTCATAACGGAACGCGACAGCGCCCGCCAGGAGTCGGACCTCTGGCACGGCACGGCGGTCGCAGCCATCGCGAAGTACACGTACGCCACGGCCGCCCACCAGTCCACGATCGTCGAGGCCCGCCGCCAGGCCGCCCGCGCCGACCGTTACCGCGCCGCCTGGCTGTCCGCCCGGCAGCGAGCCGCCGAGTTCAGCACCGCCCTCGACAGCACCGTTGACGCCGCCACGCGAGGCTGCAACGACCTCGGCCGCATGGCCCACCGTCTGCTCGACCGTGCCGAGCAAGCCGAGGCCGAGCTTGCGCGGCGCCATCACGGTCATGCCGGCGAGGACGCTCGGTCGATGCTGCTGAACCTGCTTGCCCAGTGGGGGATGCGGAGCGGCCACGGGGCACGAGCCATCGTGGACGAGGCACTGAGCAGGCATGCCGCCGATCTGGACCGGGCAACCGCCACCGCGCCGCTCATCTGCTGCGACGAGCGCCACCAGGAACGCGTGGCCGCGCTCACTGCCCGCGCCGAGCAGGCCGAGGCCCGCATCGCCGAGCTGACCGCCAACCTGGCCCCGACCGAAGACGCCCTCACCCGCGTCCTTCGCTCCCTTGATGACGTGCGCGCCACCCGCGGCATCCTCGGCGCCGTCATCGCCGACCAGATCGACGCCGCCCTCAGCGACGAGACCGGCGAGGCGAGCGAGATGGTGCTCGTGGCGACCATCCCGATACAGCCGGAGCCAACCGCAGGGCAGCAACCGGTGTTCACGGGAGTGTTGGCGTACCTCGCCGAAGAGAACCGGCGGCCGTGACCTGCCCCGACGACCCACCCCCAGCCGACCACGCGGAGGACCCCATGTCCGACTACGCCAAGGAAACCTGCCTCAACGGGCGGGTCCTGTACGGCCCCGAGGTCTGCAACGGCACCGGAGACGTGTACATCCACATCGACCCCAATGCCCCACTCGGCGCCGAAGGCTACGTGATGGTCCTGAAAGCCGAGCAGGTATTCGAACTGGCCGCCGCCTTGACGGACGCAGCCGAATACGCGATCCGGCGCCGCAACGAGGTCAACGCGTGACCTGCCCCGACGACGGGTGGGACGGCTGGGAGGAGGAGGCCCTGCTCGACGGGCTCGACCCCGACCAGTGGGAACCCCTCCCACCGCCCCGCCACATCCGCGACCTCGCCGACTACCAGCCCAGGAGGACCAGTTGACCAGCCGCACCGCCCGCTTCGCCGCCGCCTACGCTCTCCTCACCGCATCGCACGAAATTGCTGATCATTGGGTCCAGACGGACGCCCAAGCCGCCAACAAGGGCCGGTCCGGACCGGCGGGTATCCGCGCGTGCGCGGCACATGTCGGGGCGTACGCCGCCACCCAAGCGGTTGCCCTCATCGGCGGGTCCCGCCTGCTCGGCCTGCGTCTCCGACCCGGGCCCACCGCCGCGGCGCTCGCCGTCTCGGCTGTGACGCACTACATCGCCGACCGGCAAGGCGGCCACTGGCGCGACGGGCACCCCCGCGGCATTGTCCGCCTCGCCCACGCCACCGGCAGCGGCACCTGGGTCCAGCGAGACCCCCAAGCCGGCTACCTGCTCGACCAGTCCTGGCACAAGGGCTGGATCGCCATCGCCGCCCTCATCGCCGCCCGCTGACCAGGAGAACCGCATGACCGACGACGACAACGCCCAACCGATCGACATCTCGGCGCGAACCGACGAGGACGGCGTCCTGCATGTCACGATCCGCCAGGACGGGTGCGTCTACCAGGTACAAGGCCGGGCCGGAGCAAAGATCGAAGAGGCGGCGTGGCCAGGCGGACCGGCGCAGTGTCGCTTCGATCTGAGCATCACGGACGCGTCGATCATCGCGACCGGGCACCTTCCGGACCCCGCAGCTCACGAGTCAGCGCGCGCCTTCGCAGAGCTGATCGCAGCCCGCAGCGCGGCCCCGCGCTGATGAGTGACATCGCGGCGTGGCTGCTGGCGGAGTTGGACCGTGTGGAACAGCTCGCGCGGGCAGCCGCCGAGCCCGACGGCCCGGTGTGGACGCACAACGACGGCGACTGCTGCGACGACAGCCGACGTGGCGATTCCTGCGGTTACGGCCGGGACAAGCAAGTGGAGCGCCGAGTCCGGCTGCTCGCGGAGGGCTACGGCTGGACGGAGGAATCATCGTGAGCGAGTCGATGCAGTCCGGGTGGGATGCGGCGGTCGGGGAGTGTCTGAACGGGCACGAGAACTGCTCGTATGGCGGGATGTCTCCGTCGAGCGGGTACTGGCTGGCCGATACCAGGTGCGGGCTCGGCCATCACGACCGCTGCGCTTGGTGTCCGGCGGAGCCGACTACGGGGTTCGCCGGATGGGCCCCGGACGGCTGGTCGATCTGGGCTGTGCCGGCCTGCGAGAAGCACGCAGCCGAGTGGGCCGCAGCACATCCGGAGTGGGCACGACCCGACGACCCCAAGGGCGCGCCTGGATCAGCCTCACTGGACGAACTCCTGGCTGCGAAGGCGGCGTATCTCGCGGCGATGCCGGAGGAGCTGCGTCAGGTGTGGCAGGCCGCTGATCTGGCGGCGGAGAACATGCTGTTGTGGGGAAACCCGGATGGCCCAGGTCCAGGCGTTCGGCCGGGAAAGCTGTTCGATGGTCTCCGGTCGATCTTCGGAGAGGAGGAACAGTGAGCGGCGAGATCCGTCACGTCGAGGTGACCGTCACCGTCCTCGACTGCGACCACCTCCCCGAGGTGGCCGGCCAGCAGATGTACGCGGACGACGTCGTCCAGGAGGTCCGAGACGTCGTCGCCGCTGCGCTCGCCGGCTGGTACGCGCGACGCGGACATGACCTGCTCGCCTGCGAGCCCTACCTCTTGTAGGCGCCCGGACGTGCCGCCCCCGCTGAACCGACCACCCCACAGTGCACAGAAGACCGGAATGCTCCCCACCCCGCCCGAGCCCGTCATCGTCGAACGCGGCAACGGCATCAGCATCCACTGGCCCCAACCTGAGCCGCAGCCCCGAACCCAATTCCAGCCGTTGACCGTTGGGACCGCCGCGTTCGAGTGACGCAGTGGTCGTACTACGAGAGGATCAGTCCGTGACCGACACCAGCCGTGCTTCCCGACTGCCCGACGACCCCGAGCCAATTGCCGACTGGCACTGGATGATCACCGCCACCTGGACAACCAGCGACCGGTCGGAGATGCGTACGCTCGAAGGCGTGATCACCCAGTACGAGGGCGATACCCGCCAGGATCTGGTCCATTACGCGCAGATCGCCTTCGCAAACGAGGTGCAGCGCGACAAGTTCGCCGTCCTCCTGTTCCATCTGGAACCCAACACCCTGGCGTCCTCCGGTAAGTAAGGGAGCGCACCAATGACCGACGACCTGATCGCCTTCCTCCACGCCCGCCTCGACGAGGACGAACAGCACGCGCGCATCATCAGCTGTGGCGGTTTCGCCCCCCAGGTGTGGCGCGCCGAACCGGTACGCAGCCGTCGGTGGATGCAGATCATCCCGTTCCAGCGCGAGTCCCACGAATCCCCGGGATCCGAGTACCGTGCGAGCGACAGTCCGACCGTCCTCGTCGCCAACGACCGGGCCGAGTGGGCGCACATTGAACGGTGGGACCCGTCGCGGGTGGTGGCCGAGGTCGACGCCAAGCGGCGCATCCTCGACGACCTCGACTACGGCGGCGCGGAGATGGCCGACGCCCGCTCGCACGTCGTCCGGCGCCTCGCCGCGATCTACCGCGACCACCCCAACTACCGGCCCGAATGGGCACCCGACGTCTGATCAAGGAGCGCCCGGTCTACTGGCCGGGCGTTTTGCTGTGCTCGATGGGTTGGTCGTCGCCTCGGAGGTTGGCGAGGGCGTCAGCGATGAGCCAGGCGAGAGGTTCGGCCTGGTTGATGGGCTGGTGGCCGACGATCTCCCCGTTGATGATCCATTTCAAGTAGACGCCGGCACGGGGCTTCGCGGACTGGGAGAGGCCGGCGTAGACCCAGCCCTGTTCCCCGCGGGCTTCGGTCTCCAAGTTCAGCGGGACCGCCTTCGAGCGGTGAGCGCCGCCGCGAGCTCCGAGACTGGGTTGGGTGCCGGGGACGGTGCAGTGGGCGGGGTCGCACCAGGTGGGGTGGAGGGTCGTGCTCATGCGACCCAGGCTAGTCGAATGCCTGTTCGAGTCGCGCAACCGGGATCACCCATGTCGGAACCCTTGACTCCGGAAGATCGCGGGCGGATCCTGGCCACCCCCACCAGGGAGGATCCTCATGCCCGACCCTGCACCCCATCCCACCGTGACCGTCACACCCGGCACTGACGACTGCCCCAAATGCGGCCGCGTGGTCGCATACACCGCACACGTCACACTCGGCGACGGATTCGACCTCCACCTGTGCCGCCACTGCGACACCGGCGCCACGACCGGCGGCCGACTCCTCGCGGTCCTCGGGCTCCCAGATGGCGAGCGGCCCATGGACTTGTTCAGGGACTTCACGACGGCATGGCTGCGTGAAGGCGCAGCGGTCTACGGGTGGCATCAGATTCCCGATCATCCTGAGTAGAGCCACCGGGCCGGGTGCGGCGCCGGCCGCACCCGGCCCGGTTGTCAGCGGCCGGTGAGATGGTGCACCCATGGACTCCGCCGACATCGGCAGCGGCCCGCCAGGCCCATGCCGCGAATGCGGGCAGCACTCCCCCGGCCGCTGGCCCGGCGCCCGCTGCAAGCCTTGCTGGGAAACACGCGTCGCGGCCCGCAACGAGGTGTTCTGGAGCGGACCCACCGGCCTGTACCGGCTGTACGAGCAGAACGGGCTGCTGCTGTACATCGGGCTCAGTACCGAGCCGGAGCGGCGCTTCAAGGAGCATCGCAAGTCGACGCCGTGGTGGCAGGACGTGGATCCGTCCCGGACGACGGTCGAGTGGCTGGATTGCGGCGGTAACGACGCGATCCGCGTCGAACGCCAGGCGATCCGGGCGGAGCGGCCGGCGGCGAATCGGGAGTGGGCCGCGCCGCTGCCAGCGGAGTGTCCTCCGCTGCCGGAGCCAGGCGTATGGTTCGACCGGGCCGCGCAGTATCGGGAGTGGCGCCGGTGGTTCGCGGTGTGGCGGGACTGTCAGCTTCAGCCTGGGGAACGGGCGGCCCGGGATTCCGCTGCGCAACATCTGGACTCCCCCGTTCCGCAGGCGTAGGTTCCTCGCCACGAGGGGGGTCAACCCGGGCATCCAACCCCGCCCGGGCCCCGAGGGCGGCCTTCGTGGCCGCCTGGCCACGCTGCGCCCTGCCGCTTCCCAAGTGCGACAGGGCGCCAGCCCTCGTTTCAGGGCTTCACCTTCGGCTCGCCCTCATCCTGCTGCTTCAGCTTCTTGACCATGAGGCCGGCGTTCCGCGCCCGCATCGACTGGCCGGTGTCGTAGGTGAACAGCGTGACGGGAGCAGCGGCGAGTGCCTGCAGGGCCAGCGCCCGGTCGACGATCTCGTCGTCGGCTATCGGGAGTCGCACGTGGCCCGGCGGGTCGAGGAGAAGCTCGACCGTCACCTTCGGCTTCGGTAGAGCCCCCGAGTCCGTTCCTGAAAGATCCCGCTCTCGGAACGTCGTGAACGGCTGCTGACCGGAGGCGAAGAGCCGGTCTATCACGGCCAGGCTGTGGCTGGCTCGCCATCTGACCTGCTGCTTACTGTGCTGCTTCAGATTGTCCAGCTCGTCGATAACAACCATGGGCAGGACGAGGTTCACCGTGTCCTCATACACCCCGGTCAGGGCGCGGAAGTCCAGGGCTTCGAACTTCTCGGGGTGGTGGATGAACACGCCGGTGTCGAAGACGATGTCCACTCCGGCCTGCCGACGTCGGTTAATGGCCGCTTCGAGGGTCTGGACTGCGGCGTTGAAGTCGTCGGTACGCTGGTGGAGTTCGAGGTTGAGCAGCCCGTTTGCGAACCTGACGGTGGTCGGAGCAGTCATCACGGCAACGTTGTTGAGGATCTGCTCGTATCGGCTGGTCAGGATGAGCCGAGTGAGGTCGCGGTCGCTGATCTGGCCGGCGAGTTGTCCGACGGCGTCGTTGGCCCACTCCAGGTAGGCAAGAACCGCCTCGACGGTGTCGTGTGGCCTGGACGTGTAGAGGTTCTGGACGTCGTCGCGGGTCTTGCGAAGGGCCTGGAGCAGGTTGTCGCGGTTGGTGCCGGGGCGGGGAGTGATGAGCATCCTCCGGATGATGCCAGGGACCACTGACGAACGAACGTGGGAACGGACACCAGGTTGGCCGAGAAGCGGCTTTGAAGTCCTGGTACCTGGGCACGGTGACGTGGTCGCCAACACGCTGCGCGATGAGTCAGACACCCACGGGAGAGACCAGTTGAGCCGCACCCAGCACGACCTGCAGGTCACGTACAGCCCCAGCAAGGGCTGGTCCCACTTCGTCCTGTACGCAGAGCCCCAGCACGGAATCGTGAGCAGCGGCCTTCACGAGGTGATGTCGTTCGAGCGGCCCACGCAACGGGTCAACGAGTGGCTGGACCGCCTGCGGAAGTGCGAGCCGAACTCGCTGCACACCCTGCTCGTCGACGACAGGAAGATCCCCAACCTGTTCCACCCCTGCGTCTATGAGGACCGGGAAAGCCCGTCCGCCGTGGGCGGAGACGGCTGCGTCTGCTTCCAGACCTCATACGACCCGGAGTACGGCCTGCCCGTCGTCGCGGACCACCACCGAACCGTCAGCGGAAACATCGACCAGTGGACGTACTACACCCTGGCTCCGGCCGCCCTGCGCCCCGACGACCACTTCGCGTCGTTCATCATCGACGAGGCCACGAACTTCTGGATCCGGACCACCACGGGGCTGCTCGTGATCCTGCCGGTGGGACGCCACGGTGGCTACAGCGTCGGATACAGCGGCGGCGGACCGACGGCTCTGGCGTCGTACTTGCGGAAGCTGATCGAGACGGACGGTGAGGACACGGCGCCGCTTGAACGCCGGTATGACGAGAAGCCGGACGCGGGGCTGCTCGCGTGGGCAACGAGCAAGGCCGCAGAGCGGGCATGTGAGCTAACACTGGATGACCTGCGTCGGATCCAGCGCGGCTGACGGCAGACAACCGCCGCTCCCGCGGCCGGCGAATCGAAGGCAGGCGGCCTCGCGCCGGACGCTGCGCCCGGCTCGATTCGTCGAAGGAATCGGCCTGGTAGCCAGCGGACAGCTGCCCGTAGCAACAAGAGGCAACGCGGAAGCAACGCGAGGCAACCGATCTGACGGAAGGTAAGACCTGCAGGCGCTATAGACTCAAGGCCCCTTCCCCGGCGGGATGATCCGCGTCGGCGCCCGGGCCGTTGGCTGGCGGGCGTCGGCCAGGATGATCCGGCCAACGCACTAGGGAGGGAGCCCGTCATGGACGAGCCTGTCCAAGAGGGGCACCGCGACCAACTCGTCGCGGCGACACAGGATCTGACCTACGAGACCAGGCAGCTGGCCGTGGTGACCAGGAGGACTTGCCGGTCCACCTGGGTGTTGGTGGGGGCGACGCTCGCCCTCACCGGCGTCACGGCAGGCGTCCTGGCTCATGAGGTCGGCCTGATGTAGCCGGACGGCAAAGAGCCCGACCGAGGTCGGGCTCTCGCGGAAGCCGAGGGGCCGTTCTCGCTGGCAGGCTGGGCGGCCCTTCGTGCTGCTTACGACCCGATGTCAGGGGCCGTTGCCGCCGTGCCAGACCCGGTTTTGGATGACCTGGGTTTATCACGCGACACCCAGAGCTTAGCCGTTCAACGCGTAATTTATATCAACCGGGTAGGAACCAGCAGGACGAGTTGGAGCTCATCCTCGACCAGAGACAAGCCCCTGACCAGGCACTTGGTGAGATCGGAGCTACGACCTGCGCGGCGAAACGATCACCGCACGGTCCTCCTCGCCGGGGAAGTAATCACCGGTCGACGCCGTGGCCGGGTGCTCGCGGAACACCGCGTTCTCAAGCTCGTCCCGAGCCTCGCGAAGCGCCTGGATCGCTACTTTGAGCTTGGCGGCGGGGACAGCTTCCGGCCCGGTCCTCGGGTACGCATTCAGGAGCCGGACCCTCCGGCGCAGGATCTCATCCTGGATGCCGGCCAGGACGCAGCCGAGCTCGATGTGTTCTTGCTGGGTCAACCGGGGGTTGGTCATGCGGTCATATCCTCCGTGGTGAGATCGCCAGGATCGCCGATGGAGCCGAACTTCATCAGAGGGCACGCCGTAGTCGGCGCGCCAAAGTCGACGGCGACCCCGTCAAGGTGTACGTGGCGAACAGGGCGCCGAGCGCGGTGTCGACTCGGGACATCAGGCGCGGGCGGGCTGGATCAGCTTCAGCTCGTGGGCGGGGCACAGGACTGGGCCTATGAAGAAGCCGATCCCATTGACGGTCCACCGGCCCTGGGTGAGCGGGCCGGGAGGCTTCCCGTCGACGATGTAGCCGGTGCGCCCGGCGGCGCGGGGGTCGTCCTGACAGGTCTTGATGTAGACCTTGTCGCCTGCGTTGAACACGGTTTCCTCCTTGGCTGGTCAGAGTGGGCGGCCGCCGCAGTCGACGTACTCGCCTCCACGAACGTGGGGCTGGTAGCAGCCGTCGTGATCGAACGGCTCGTCGGCGCCGTCGAACTCCAGGCCCTCTTCTTCGGCGTCGGTATAGGCGAAGTCAGGCACGAGACACCTCCGGCTGCGGCGCCGCGGCGTTCTTCAGCCGCTCCCGAAGCTCCTTGGCGTACCCCGTCGACACCCCGTGCGGGGAGCAGAAGTCGTCGAGCTCGCCGGCGTACGCGTAGGCGGCGCGCTCGACGGCCTGAAGCCGACGGAGTTCCGCCTGGAGGGCCGCGGCGTCTTCGGTGGTGGGCTCGTTCCACCCGATCGGCCGGTCGCCCTCCGGCAGAGCTCCGACCGCCCGCACCAGCTCGCGTGCGGCGAGGGCCAGTTGCTCGGCGGAGTACTCGCGTTCGGCGTCCCAGTGCGGGTTGTCCTCGCGGCTGTAGTGGTCGGCTTGGATGGTGCGCAGCACGGCGTTGATGAGCTTGGTCTGTTCGGTGGTCGGCGGCCAGTAGGCGTTCATGGTTCTCCTTCGGGCGGTCTTGGGCTGGGTGTTCAGGCTGGGCGGCGGGTGTCGTCGTAGACCGCGTACGCGGCGGCAGCCTGCTCGATGTACTGGCACTGCCAGCCGCACCGGTCGCTGGCGCCGTGGAGCAGCAGGTGGAGCTCGTCGGGGCTGGACCAGGTGACGTCGGCCGGCGTCTTCCGGGTGCGCGAGCAGGGCCGGAACATGTGCTGCGCGAGGAACGTGATCGGATTCGTGCGGTGGTCACGCCGGGTGACATGGGCGTGGAGCCAACGGGCGAACGTCATGTCGAGGCGGATGGCCGGGGGTTGACTGGAGCCGAGGCAGTTCCTGTAGAGGATCGGCCCGTCGGGGTCGTACGGGATGGGGTGCTCTCTGATGCGCCCGTCCTTGCGGATGGGCAGAGTCTGCTCACAGTGTCCGCAGATGCCCTCTGGAGGGGGCGTGAAGGGCCTCACGCGGCGTCACCCTCCCCCAGTGGCAACGCGGGCTGTTCGGCGCTCGTAGGGGCATTCCAGGGCTTCCGCCTAGTCAACTCGCGCCGCCGAGCAACTCGCCATCCAATGCTGCCAGACGCAGCCGGGCTCGCTGCGGCACCGGCTCCCGACCCGGGACAGGCCAGTCATCAGCGCACAGCCCGTACACCGGCGCCGTCCACCGCTCACCCACATAGTGCCGGTACACGCGCGACCAGTCCGCCTCAAAATAGACCGGCATCAGGCCACCCCGATTCGGAATCGGCTCCGGCGCCCGGGAGTTCGACTCGGCCAGCTGCCTGCGCATCCGCTCCATCTCGCCACGGTGCCGGGTGCAGAACCAGTAGACCTTGTGCCAGCCGGTTCCGGGGAGCTTCTCCACGACGCGCAGGCTGGTTGCGTCACTGCCGCACACGTTGAGACGGTTGCGGAAGTCCTCCTCCGGCCGCGCAGCCTTCGGGCCGTCGTCCGGCTCGTCGACCCTGAAGTCCAGGGTGAGCATCGGCGCTGTGGTGGCCGGCCCCGGGGCGAGCTTGTCTCGGTACGGGCGCAGTCGCGGTGCCGAGCACAGGTACGTCATCGGGTCACGGTCGGGGCCTCGCCCGTCGAGCGGTGAAACGTACCGCGGAGAGTCGTTCGTGATCAGCTCGCGGATCCGCCAGTAGCCGTAACGATCCTTGCCGAGCGCTTCGCGAACGGCCACCCACTGGTCCTTGCCTTCGGCGTCAGTGAGGCAGATGACGTAGGCGAGAGCGAGGAGGAGTTCGCGGGTCTGAGGGTCGACGCGCTGGTCGGCGTAGATGCGCTTCGCGTAGCTCGCGAAGTCGCGTTGGCCGGCACCGCCTCCGCCGCCGGTTCGGGTCGGCTTATGCGGGTCGGCGTGGGCGGCATGGGCGAGGTGGAGGGCGGCTCCCATCGGTCAGTCCTCCTTCGGGGTGCGGGCCGCATGCTTCAGGACATCGGCGGCGTCGCACCACTGCTCGTGCCGCTCCCAGTCGCTGGGGCACAGGTCGTCCTCATCGATCTCATCGAGGCGGGCGTTCGAAGCGGCGGTGATCGCCTTGCGGGCTTCGGCGAGGACCTCGGCGCGGTAGGCGTCGAGGAGGGCGGCGGCGTTGGCGCGGTGTTCGAGCTGGGCCTCAAGGACCGCGCGGGCGCTGCTGCTCGGCGTGCCGTAGGTGTCGTCAATGCCGGTCACTGGTCGTTCCTGCTGGTCTCGTACGGGCGGGCGGTGACGGTCACGGTGGCGTGGTAGCCGGCGGCGCCGAGGGCGGTGTCGATGATCTCGGTGATGTGGTCGGCCTCATCCTCGCTGTCGAGGTTGCCGATCCACACGTCAGCAGTGGCGTAGTAGTCCGCCATCAGTCAGGCCTCCAGGAAGTCGGGCTTGGAACTGCGGTCTACGAGGTTCTCCAGCGGCGTCGTGCCGTTCGCTACCTCCAGCAGCCAGTCCCCGTGGCACACCGCACCCACGCGGCACCAGCACATCAGGGTCCGGCCGGCCAGCCGTTCGCGGATGATCCGGAGGAACCCGATGTCGTGGGTACGGGAGTTCCGGAAGCAGGCGACGGCCTCCTCGGCGGTGAGCGGGCCGTGCGGGCGACGGTCGATCCACCCCCCGGGAAGGACAGTCCAGCCGGTGGTGGCGCCGACGCGCCACGAGTTACCCCAGGCGCTGCCGCGGCCGACGTACACGGCGTTCTCGGGGGCGCGCCAGCCCTTGGTGCGGAGGCGTTGGATGCGGGTGGGGGTGGTGAGATCCATGGGTGAAACCTCCTGGTCTGGGATGAATTGTTCCAGTCTTGCGGGCATGCGGATAGCCCGCTGACGTGACGAAACGCGCTCAACTAGCGTTGTTGCGCGCCAGGTTCGAGGAAGGGGCCGCCGACCGGGACGGGAGCGGCAGGCCAGTGCACGCAGCGAGCTCCTCCCCCGACATCACCCGACGTCGCACCAGGACCGGCAGCACGGCCGCCAACCGCCCCCAGACCCGGTCCAGCGCCTCGTCCGCCATGTCATGCAGCACCGCGAAGTCGAGGCCGCCACTGGTGCCGAACGTCGGGCGCGGGGTGGTCCACTCCAGCAGCCGGGCGCGGTCGCCGTAGGCGCTCAGCTCCGTGACGGCGGCCCGGTCCGGGGTCCACAGCCCCGCTTCCCGCAGCCACCGGTCCTCGGCACGCTCCCCGCCGGCTGTGCCGACAGCCAGCAGCCGGGCCTCGTCGGGCACCCCAGTGGGCAGCGCCATAGCGTGCCCGCCGCGCCGACCGTCCTCGACGATGGACACCCGGTCCACCTGAAGGCCGCCGGCTAGAAACAGGACCGCGTGCCCGAGCTCGTGCGCCGCCACCACGGTGAGCCTCTGTTCCTCGGGCAGCGCCATCAGCTCCGCGGCGGTGACGTCACCGGTTCGGAAGTGGTCCGGGACCGGGTTCCGGGTCGGGTAGGGCTCACCGAACAGGTGCACATCGTGGTGCCAGGTCACGTTCACGGTGGGCTCCTCGTCGGGTAGTAGGGTTCGTCAGCGGTTGGCCGGCGGTGTCTGGGCGGTGAGGTTGCGCAGCGACGCGTACCGGCCCTCGAAGGGTCAGGCCGTTCCGGGGTCGGGAGCCATGTCGACGAAACGCGAGTAGTGGAGCTGCGCAGCCACGGTGATCGTCGCCGTCGCCCCATTGCGGTGCTTGCCGACGATCACGTCCGCCTCGCCGGCCCGCGCGGACTCCTTCTCGTAGGCGTCTTCCCGGTGCAGCAGGATCACCAGGTCTGCGTCCTGCTCCAGAGAGCCGGACTCACGCAGGTCCGAAACCATCGGCTTCTTCTCGGTCCGCTGCTCCGGACCTCGGTTCAGCTGGGACAGCGCGATGACCGGCACATCCAGCTCCTTCGCAAGGAGTTTCAGGTTCCGAGAGATGTACGAAACCTCGACCTGCCTGGACTCGAACCGGCGGCTGGTACCAGAACCCAGGAGCTGCAAGTAGTCGATGACGATCAACCGCAGGCCCTGGCGCTCCTTCAACCGCCTCGCTTTCGCCCTGATCTGAGCCAGGTCGAGGTTCGGCGAGTCGTCGATGTACAGCGGCGCGCCGCTCACCGCCGGCATGCAACGGGCGATGCGTGTCCAGTCGTCCTCGTCGAGGTTGCCGGAGCGCATCAGGTGCAGGCCGACGCGGGCTTCGGCAGACAGGATTCGCATGTTCAGCTCATTGCGACCCATCTCCAACGAGAAGATCACGCTCGCCAGGCCGTGCTTGATGGAACACGCCCGCAGGAAGTCGTCCGCGAGCGTCGACTTCCCCATCGCGGGCCGGCCCGCGACGATGATGAACTGGCCGCCCTGCCATCCCTGCGTGAGGGCGTCGAGATCAGCGAACCCGGTCGGCACGCCGGTGAGGCGGCCCTTGTTGGTGGCGATCTCCTCCAGGTAGTCGAGGGTGCCGCTCATCGAGTCGGCGACCAGGTGCAGACCGTCCTCGGCTTGGTCGGCCTCGGCGGCGGTGATCTGCGCCTGGACCTCGGCAATGATCGCCCTCGGTTCCTCGCGGCCCTCCAGGAGGGCCTGTGTCGCACGGCGCGTGGCCCTCGCGAAGTCGCGGGCGACGAACCGCTCCCGGACGATTTCGGCGTAGGTGTCCGCGTTGCCGACCTGCAAGGCGATCGACGCGAGGCCATGGACATAGCCGCGGCCGCCCACCCGCTCCAGCTCACCCCGGCGCTGGAGCTCCTCACAGACGGTGATCGGGTCGGCAAGACTCCCGCCAGCGCTGAGATCCACGATCGCGTTGTGGATCTTCTCGTGGGCCGGCAGGTAGTAGTGCTTGCCCTTGAGGATCTGGCTGACGCCGTCGATCGCATGCCGGTCGAACAGCATCGTCGCCAAAACCCCGCGCTCGGCAGCCAGGTTGTTCGGCTCCTGCAGCTCAATGCCCGTGTGAGGGCTGTCGATGTCGTCGAGCGGGTCCTGATCGATCATGCCGCCACTCCCGCCTCGGCACGACGCCGGCGGGCAACCTCAGCCGGGTGGCAGTCGCCGCACGCGACGAGCTCGTTATCCCGCGCCGGATCCTTGCGCATCCGGTAGTTCGGGTCCTGGCAGGCGCCACACCAGTCGGTCCGGCTGTCAACGGCCTTACGAGCAGTGGGGACGGTGGAGCGGTCGCAGTGCTGAGCCAGGTCGGTCCAGCCGCGGTCAGCAAGCTCACGGGCCCGATCCGCCAGCCACCACACGGGGAAGCCGGCGTTGGCAAGCTCAGCGGCCTGAATGGCGAGCTTGCGCCGTGTCGCCGGGCTGACCGGACGGGCGAGAGCGGCAGCATACGCCGCGACGACCACATCGGCATCCTGCGAGATCGTCTCTCTCTCGCTCCGGGGCGCAGCGGCCGCCTCAGCGGCAGCCTGCTCCGGGCCCGCAGAGGGAGGGAGAGTCTTCTTCGACTTGATGTGCTTGGAATTGTTCTTCTTATGCGGCAGATCAGCCAACGTAGGCGAAACCACCACTGGTTCAGCCAACGTAGGCCCACCCAACGTAGGCTCAGCCACCGGTGGCTGAGCCACCGCAGGTTCCGACCTGCGCGGGTCCAGCTCCGCAGGGCCCTCAAAGGCCTCCGGCTGATCGGTGATGTAGTACACGGCGCCGCCAAGCGTGCCGTTCGCGTTCCGCTGCCGGGTCCGCTGGAGGTAGCCACACTTCTCCAGGTTCCGCAGCGACGTCTTCACCGCGGTGAGGCCGTCAGTGGGCGACATCGCGGCGATCGACTCGGCGCTGACACCGAAGCCGTCGCGGTGGGTGGAGATGAGCCCGAAGACACCCTTGTCCCGAAAGGAGAGGCGCTGGTCGCGGAAGAGTGCATTGCGGATCTGGGTGAACGCGTCGGCGGCCATGGGGCCGCGGCGGATCCGTCCGTAGTTCACGGTCTGCTCCGGAATGAGGGTGCCGCTGAAGTGGCGCGGCGGATGAAGGGGAGCGATGAAGGGGCCGCCCAACGCGGGGCGGCCCTGGCGTGTCAGCGGCCGGGGAGCCGGTCGACCATCCGCTGCGCCGACTCGGCCGGCAGCTCACCGGACACCGAGTGGTAGCCCGTCTGCGGCTCAAACCGGGTCTCGACGTTCACGAAACCCAACCGGCGCGCATCCTCAGCCGTCGCAACAATCCGCGACGCAGCACCAAGCTGATCCTTGTGCAGAGACTGAAGCTCCATCACGCCCCCACCCTGTCCCCAGCCAGCGCCCGCAAGTAGCGGAACGCGAACAGCCGGGCACCGTGCCGGTCACCACGACGCAACGCCCGCATCGACAGACGCAGCAGCCGCATCGGGTCCGACAGCAACGTCGGCCGGCTCTCCGTACGGCCGACCGCGGCGTTCTCCGTCGGCCGCGCAACAGTGGAGGCGCTCACCGGGCCACCTCCGGCGTCACATCGAAGAGCTCACCGAACAGACCCGTCAGAACCGCCCGCGCCTCCGACCGCGAGATCTGCGCCGGAGCGAACGCCGCGACCACACCCTCACGGACACGGTGGAAGCGCACCGGGTGCGGGGCGTCGTCGGGAAGGATGCCGGCCAGAGCAGCCGGAGCGGGCTTGGGTTTGACGAGAGACGTAGAGTGGTTCACTGATCTGCCTTTCACGAGGGACGGATCATTGATCAGCGAGTTGCACCTCGCTGGTCGTACAGCGGTCGGTCGGTTGCACCCGCCCGGCCGCTTCTGTCATTCGGCCGTGATGATGTGCTCAATCGAGGCGTGGTTTCCGTTCATCACGATCACCTGCACTCCGATACAGCGGTCCGAGGCGTCATAGTCGGCGCTCACCACCATCAGGACTGGGCTGTTGACGTCCAGCTCCAGGGCCCGGAACACCGCGACCGTTGGCGTCGTGGCGCGCATCGTACGTACTGTGCGCGCCGGTGTTCGAGGCTGCTCCTCGTCGTAGCCGTAGGCCGTCACGAACTCGATCGGACGACCCCCGTCCCGACGAACCCACCGCTCAGTCCGGACTGGCACGCAGCGCGTCTCGCAGCCGATAGAGCGCGGTACGCACGGGCAAAGTGGGCGGGTCGTCGCCGACTTGGCTGTCGTCTACCATGCGCCAAACCATACAGGGTTTCTTGATATGTAGCAATGCTATCCGGAGTGACGAGAGCGTCGGCCGGACGTCCAGCGAGCACGTACGTGGTGTCCACGGGGGTTTGGGTGGACGGTCACTACTACGGTGACGTCCAGAGCCCGAGGACTACGATCGGGTAGCCCCCACTTCGAAGGAACGTTCCCGTGCGCCCTGCCCGTTTCCAGCAGCTCCTGGTCTCTGCCGCCGAATCTCTGCCCGGCGCCACGGCGAAGACCTTTGACGATGGCGGCGGCGGCAAGCAGCCGTACGGCGTGGTCGTCGAGGCCGGCGGGAGGACGAGCCGCTGGCAGATCGTGGTGGTGAGCGCGCCTGGGGAGACGTGGGGTGACCGCCCGGACCCGGAGCCAGTTCTGGGTGAGAAGCCTGTCGGGCCGGCCATGCCCGCGGAGCTGAGCGACGTGGCGGCGGTCGAGCATGGTCTCGTCGCCGCTCTGCTGGCCGCGGACCCGGGCGAGATCGCCGCCGTCGACGTCTACTCGGCGCGGCCGAACCCGCCTGCGGTCGGCCATGGTGCCACGATCGACCTGCACGACGGCTCGCGGATGTTCATCAACCACATCCGCTGACCACAACGCTGCGCCCCCGCCCTGAACGATCTGGGCGGGGGCGCAGCGTTCGGCTGAGCTGAGCAGGCGACGCGAACTGTCCTTACCGGGGCGCCGAGCGCGGAGCAAGAACTTCCTCGCCAGCATGGTTCAGCGGAGCGAGCAGCGGCACATCTTCCATGCCCAGCTTCACTGCGGTGCTTTGCACGGCTTCCCCCAGGTATGGGCGGAGGATGGGCGAGGCGACTTGCTTGGCGAAGGCAGCAACGATCTCTGCCGGGACGGTGAGCGCCTCCGAAGTCTGGAAGAACACGGCCACGTCCGCGACGAGGACGCCTTCGTTTGCGTGCACCTCTGCCCGCGCTCGTGCGGCGATGACGTTGCCATCGAAGAGCTGCATCAGGCGGACCTGCGCCCGCCCTTCGTCGGGGAGGTCGCGGTCGGCGTAATTGGAGCGGTCGAAGCCGTCGAACCTTCGTCCGCTGACCTCGTAGTGCTGGATGTGGTGTAGGTGCGCCACGGTGAGCAGCTCATCGACGGAGGTGATCTCCCGAGGGCTGTTGGCTGTCATGCTGTCTTCCGCCGGCCAGGCGAGCTGGGGACGCGTTCTTCCGTCTCGGCGACCTGCGTCCAGCTGCTTGATGGTTGCACGAGCTCCTGGTCGGTGTGTGCCTTGATGTGAATCTTGAGGCCGACAGCCCGCGCGTATCTCATGATCGTGGACAGGCGAGGATCGCCTCCGACGCGCTCGAACTCCGATACAGCCGACTGCGTGGTCTCCATGTCGGCGGCAACATTCTTCTGCGTGAGCTTCGAGGACTTCCGGTGCGCCACGAGGGTCTGGATGAGCTGCATCAGGGCTTCCGCGTCCTCTTTAGCCCGCTTCGCGTCCGGGTCGTCCGGGTCGATGCCGAGTAGTCCTGCGAGGTGCTCGTCCATGGTGCTCTCTCCCCTTGAAGATGCTCCGAGTATCGCCTAAGCCAGATATTCCATCAACGGCGGCCCCCTACTCCGGTCACGGCCGCTGGCGTGCACTCCACTCGGTCAGCCGCTTGCGGGCGGACTCGATATCGCCGGGTTTGGTCGCGATGCCCTGTGTGGACTTCTTGTTGATGAACTTGAGCGCGAGCAGCACTGGTCCCTGGTCGTCGACCTCCGAGTAGAAGAGGCGAAAGATCCGCCTTTCGCCCTCGAAGCGCAGCTCCAGCAGGCCGTCACCCAGGTGTTTGACGTCGGGAGGACGGAGCGTCCCGCTTGCGGCCCGTTCCATGATCGCCTGGAGCTTTGCGATCTCGAAGCGCTTCAGGTCGCACTTCGCGATCTCCCGACGTACTACGTCGGCCCCCACGGACGACCGGTAGAACTCCCAGCGTCTGGGCACAGGCGACCCCCATCATTCGGCAGACCCACCCCCTTCGGGGAAGGGTAGCGGATATCGGCTGAACCGATACCGAATTTGGAGCCGAGGGATCCACGACGCACCTGCTGTACGGCGGACATGCCTGCGCCCCGCCGGAAGGGTTCGGCGGGGCGCGGCGAGCACGGCTCAGCCCAGGTAGTCGATCTGGTAGATGTGCAACACCTTCGCCGAGTGCTCCACGTACAACACCGCGAAGACATCGGTGAGGACGAGCATCCGGGTCACCCCGTCGTCGATGCCCCACGGCTCCGTCTCACCCATCGGGTCGTCGCAGGCGCGGGCAAGAGCAGCGGCGAGCCTCTCGGACACAGGCTGCGGGAGCGAATCCCAGACCGCCTCGACGATCCGACTGCACTGCAGGGAGTAGGTCATTCGCTGTCCAGGTGATCAGCGGCGCCCTGAGGGTCGCGCGGGTGGCATCTAGTGGCAGATGGGCTACCGAGCGTGAGCGTAGCGTGCGCGATTGACCACCGTCACCCGAACAGCCGGATCACGCCGCCCCGCGCGCCCTGTGCTTCGCCGCGGCATCCTGAACGGCCTTCGTGACGTCGACCCACTCACCCGGAACGGGCTCACCTGCAGCCTCGGCGGCCTTCGCCTCCTCCATGCGCTGCTGGGTTACATCAAGGCGCTCAGCCACCCCCTGCCACCGCGCGAAGACGTCTAGCACCAGATGGGCAGGGGCCTTATTGATCTCGCTGAGGAAGCGCTGGGCAAGGGTTGGGTTGCCGAGAGCAGCGGCGATCCGCTCGATGCTCCACGGCTCATGGGCGGTCATCTGATCTCTCCCAGTGGCGGCGGGTCCCTGGTAGGCGGGCACGACCCGCCAGCACCGTCGTTGCAAAACGGCGCTCAGCCACCGTAGCGCTAGATCACGGGGCTGCGCCCGCGAGTCGCCCACACGACCTACGAATTTCGTATGTGCTCCAAGGCCTGCACGCCACTCAAACGTCTGATCGCCACGTGATCAGGCCTCGCCGGAGGACGGGCTGCCACCCTCAGAACTCGTACTGGAGCTCGCTCTGATAGCCGGCTTTCGCCATGACGGTCACCTCGATCACCTTGCCATGCTGGTCAAAGACTGTGCGGAGCGTACGCAGCACTGGCTCTCGGGTGGGCATTCGAAGCGCAAGGAACTGCTCCATGGTTGGCATTCGAGCTGAGACCTTGTCGACACACCGCTCAGGACTGTGCCCCATGTCGGCAAGCAGTCGCGGCGTACCGCCCTTGATCTTCCTCTTCTGCTCCAGCGCCGTCCCTTCCGCTAGATCAAGCGGGTAGTAGGACTTCACAAGCTCCGTTGGCTCGTCGTCCAGCGACAGGATCTGGACTCGCTCGACCGCCCGGCCCTCCTGCGGAAGGCCCATGGCCTCGCGCACGTCAGCCGAGGGCTCCACAACCTCAACCGAGAGCAGCTCGCTGGATGCGCGCATGCCCTTCTGCTCCGCCACGCCGATCCAGCTGTAAGCCTCGCCCGGAGCCGCCGGCGCCTTCGTTTCGGCGGGGATCAGCGTTCGCTGCCGATGAGGTCGGACGATGATGCCGCTGCCACGGTGGCTGACTGCGAGGCCCTCCTTCGCGAGCAGGTCGTTCGCGTTTTTGATGGTCTGGGGCGCGGCGCCGAACTTCTCTTGCATGACTCGGGTGGACGGCAGCTTGCTCCCTGGCGGGAAGTCTCCGTTCAGAATGCCGTCGCGCAGGTAGCTGGCCATGAGCTCGTGCTGAGCCCAAGGGTCGTAGGTGAGCTTCTGCTTTGGGGCGGTGGGGTCTTGCTCTGCCATGGTCAGCCGATCTGGACGGTGTAGTGGAGGGTTCGCTCGCGGGCGAGCATGGTCATCTGTGTGACCTCGAACGGGGCACCGGCCTGGTTGACGACAACCCGGAAGATGTCAAAGACCCAGTCGTCGGCTGACGCATCCAGAAGCTCCAGCTCCTCGCTGGATACGGGCCTCGCTCTGACTTCTTCAGGCGCAGAGGCTGCCGTGAATCCGAGGTCGGCCAACAGCGCCACAGCCCCACCCCTGATTCGGCGGGGCTCGGCCAGGGCGGTTGCGCCCGCGATCTCGATGGGAAAGTACGAGGCCACCACCTCAACGGCTCTGCCGTTCAGCAGGACAAGTCGCTTGCGAGAAACGACCAACTGGCCGGCTGCGAGCGCCAGGGCGCTAGCGACTCGTGCTGGCGCTGGAACGACACCGGCGGAGATCAATCGCTGAGTGCCGACTCCACCGGCTGCTTTGGCCTGAGTGGTCCAGAGGTCAGCCGAGCCCGCCTCCGGCGGCTTCAAGTAAGCCTCCGAGGCGTCGAGCTTGTCGCTTGCCACGGCCACCACACCTCCCCTCGCCTGCACTTTCGAACACCTTGCTGCATATCAAGTTAAGCCACCAGGTTGCCCAGGCGGAAGTCGGAAACCAGGTGAGAACCTTGCAGCCTTTCAAGAACAGCTGTACAGTCGAACCATCAGCCAACGAGAACCCCTCGGAAGGAGGGCTTCAGCATGCTGCCCGAGAGTCCGCCGGTCCTGACCGTGAAGGAGGTCGCGAGGGCGCTCCGGGTCAGCGTCCCCACGGTCTACCGCTGGGTGCAGGACGGAGAGCTCGAATCGATCCGCCACGGCAAGCAGTGGTCGCGAGGCAAGACCGGCCGCGGCGGAGCCATCCGGATCCCGGCGGCCGTCGTGGCCGCCAAGCTCCAGGCAATCCACGACATGGTCAACGCCGCCTGATGGCCGGCCTCAACCCCCGCCTGTGGGACGGTCTCGACCCGGTTGAGCCGGGTCCGCAGCCCTCCCGCCCTACCCCTGCTTTCGGCGCGCCGGATATCGGTCAGCGCCACGTCATCTGCAAGGAGGACCTCATGCCCGTGAACGACGACCCGAAGGGCGACCGCCAGGTGAACGGTGGCTACGGTCACCGGCCGATCACGACCCCGGCTCCGCAGCCGCCGGCCGAGTGAGGCGCCCGATGGACATCCACGACATCGAGGTCGGCCAGCAGCTGACCGACTGGTCTGACATCACCTGCTGCAGTGCCCGGATGCGGCAGGACGACAACCTGCTCGACTGCCTGTCCTGCAAGTCCACCGTCGACATCGGTGGGAGTGGCTACGTCGAGGACGTCGTGATCCGTAGCCGTCACCTTCGGACTCGGCTGGACGTCGTCTGATGGCCGGCTTCACGGATCCCTTCGACGCCGAGGTCGTTCCGCTCGACATCGATGACCCGGACGGCGAGGGGCTGGTCGAACTGCTCGCGCTGATGACCGCGGCGGATGGCACCTCCTACCTCGACATTCTCTTGGACAACCACCAGCAGTAAGGAGGAAGTGTTGTGACCGTCGACGAGCAGATCATTGCCCTGGAAGCCCAGTTGGAGAACACGGCGGGCGAGTTCATCGCGGCCGCGCACGACGCGGACCTGCGCAGGCGGCTCCATGCCAGGCTCGTCAGGCAGCGTGACGAGTTGAACCGGCTCAGGGAGTGGCACGACAGTCCGGCGCCGTTCTGATGGCCAGCTTCGAAGAGCCCGGTTTCGACGCCGAGACGGTCGTCCTCGCGAGCGCTGGCAGTCCCGTGAACGTCGAGGTGCAGGTCGCGCAGGACCGTCTCGACGCCGCTTACGCCGCCTACGCGGACGGCTACGACAAGCCGCCGCACGTTCGCCGGCTGCTGGACGCCGAGGTTCGTTCGGCGATCGCCCATCTGGGCCGTGTGAAGCAGGCCTACCCGCAGACCTGAAAGGAGAGTGCGAGATGACTCAGCAGGAGCGTTTCGACGACATCGAGACGATGGCCCGGACTCTCGGCTGGATCCGCCCTGGTTCTTCCCCTGCCGAGTGCGCGGAGGCGGTCAACCGTCTTCTCGACGAGGGCGACGACAAGATCAACGCCATGGCCGACACCCTGCTCTACCGGTACGGCCTTGGCGACCACTACCCGGCTGCAGCCTGAGGAGGAACCCGATGAGTACCCCCCGTCACCACGTGGCGCCCCGCCAGTGGCCGGCTGACATCGGCGACCGCGACACCGTCGTCAATGTCTTCCGTGCCTACAGCGGCAGCCACATCGCCGCCTCTCGGCAGCGTGTCCTGGCCAGCCAGGTCGAGTCCATCGTGTGGGCCGACTGCAACTGCGGCTTCAGCACCACCCCGACGCGCGTCGGCCCGAGCGACAGCATCTCCGCCGCGTTCACGGAGGCCGATGCGGCCGCCGACCGGCACATCGACCAGGCCCGGTAGTTCTCCAACTCCTCTGGAAGGAAGAGCAATGACCGCGATCGACAAGATCCTGGGCGAGCCCGCCCATCTCATCCACCGCCACCCCGAGTTCGGCGGCCCCGTCCTCAAGCCCGTCCACACCTACGGCCCGGTCAGCGACGAGGAGATCCAGGCGTTCGCCCGCCAGGAACTGCACCTGCCCGGCCAGGTCGACGTCTACCGTGTGCAGGCCGCCTGATGGCCGGCCGTTGCGCGCACGCCGCCGCCCGGGTCGTCGACAACACGGCCGGTGCGCTGTACCGGGCCGGTGTGCGGGTCGCGGGTGAGCGTGGTGGCGACATTGCGGACGGGGTGTCGGGTGCCGTCCTCGGCCCGGTGCGGGGTCTGTTGCCGGACGGCTGCCACTGCTCCGACCCGCAGTGCCCCGAGCGGGAGGCCTAATGGGCTGGTCCTGGGATCACAATCAGTCCGGCGGGACTCGCTCGTACGGGTCGCACGCTGAGCTCGGTGAGCACCTGTCCCGGATCGCTCCTCGTAGTGACTGGGCGGCCGTCAGTTCCTTGTTCAACCGGGGCAGCGGCGACCGGTTCGATGTGCCGCCGGGCCAGGCTCGCCGCATGGCGGTGGCGTTCAAGTCGCTGGCTCCGCTGGTGGATGCCGTGTGGCGGCCGGCCGTGTACGAGCTCGGCGCGGCGGCGGCTGAGGCCGGCCGTACGGACTCGGTGTGGCACTGGGCGTAGTCCCGGCCCAGTGAGCGCAGCATCTGCTTCACCCACCAGCGCTGGCGGATGCACACCAACCCCAGCGTCTTCGACTAGGACCGAGGAGGCCCCTGTGGCCCGCACCAACGACCCTGCGTACGACCGCTTCTACGAGCAGCGTTTCCTCGACATCAAGGGCGCCAGGGACCGGGGCGACATGGACAGTGCCGCAACGCTCACTGTCGCCACCGTCACGGAGTCCGAATTCACTGGCCCCGGCGCCATGGACAAGGCCCTGCGCGCGTTGAACGCCGCCGCGCGCAGGCTCGGTCTCAGCTCCAGCAGCTGAGTTCGCCCCGGGGCGGCCGTCTGAGCCGCCAAGCACGCCGACCGCCCCGGGTCCCTATCAACCCAAGTGAGCAGACAGGAGAACCCATTATGGGCTTCCTCAACGTGATCGGCAGCGCCGCTGCCGGAATCAGCCGCATCGACGACCGGATCACCGGCGAGCGTGCGATGCGGGCCGTGCGCCGCGAGCACGACGAGTGGGCGCGCACCGTGCAGCCCGGCGTCCCCTACTACAGCGTGCTGCCGACGCAGGGCATGGACCTGGTCCTGGCCGGCCACATCCAGCGCCCCATCCACCACGTCGTGGTGTTCGGCAGCCGCTCCCGGTTCGGGCCGCTGACCGGGCAGTGGATCGCCCGCGACAGCAACGCGACCAGCTGGGGACTGTGGCGCGAGTGCGGGCCGCTGTCCACCGAGACGCAGTGGACGCAGCGCGACCAGAACGCCGCCGACGCCCAGCTCGAAGCCCGGATCGAGCCGTGGATGCAGCAGGAGGCCCTGCGGCGCTTCTACAGCTCCTCCGACTACCAGAGGCTCACCAGCCGGATCGAGCGCGAGTACCCGGCCACCGTCGCCGCCCTCGCGGCCTGACCCCGCCGGACCTCCTCATGAACCAGACCATCAGTCGGCTCACCGACGGCACGGCCCTGTCGGCTGACGCCTACGACACCCTCACCTGCTGTGGCCAGCCGGTCCGCGTCGCCCACCGCACCGAGATCCTGCCGGTCGCCGGAGCGATCTGCGAACTCTGCTGGTGCACCGTCACCTCCATCGCCGGCTACGGGCCGGTCACTGTCCGCCGCTGCAACCGTCACGGGAGCTGACATGCACAAATACCAGGTCGCCTTCCGTCTAGCCGACTCCCCCGAGAACAGCCGCCGCTACGTCATCCCCGTCCGCGCCCTCACCGAGGAGCGCGCCAGGGAGAAAGCCTGGGTCGTCGCCGTCGAACTCGCCGCACGACACCAGGTCACCCTCGACCCGGGCTCCGCCGAGATCACATCCCGCTGACCTCACCACCGCAATTGGAGAGAACCATGCGGCAGATCCCTGCCGAACAGCTCGCTGCTGGCGACACCGTCCTGTGGAACGGGCGCCAGATCGTCGTGTCCTCGGTCCACATCGGGGCCGCGTACGTGGAGTTCCGAGACCCCGAGACCCGCTGGTACAGCGTCGGCATCGACGCCACCGTGCTCGCCACTCGCCCCGAACCCACCAGCTGCTAGACCCCGAAGGGAGGCCGTACATGGCCGCCACCGCAGCACTCGACTTCGACCCGGACCTGTACGGCCCCCTCCTGGTCCGCGAGATCGAGGCCTACCTCGCCACCGTCGCCCCAACGCCCGCGTGGCGGACCCGTCTCCGTAACGCCGTCGCCGACGCCCACCTGCCGACCCTGGCAGCGCCAAGCGCCACCGTCGGTAGCAGCGAGCCGTGGTGGCACACCGCCCCTGCCGCGCCCGCCCGGACACTCGCCGACCGGATCCTGCGCCGCCAGCCAGTCACCCAGGTCACCGCCCGCCAGCACCTGCAGCTCATGGACCGCTACATCGCCGAGCACGGCTGGACGCAGCACCAGTTGTGGGACGAAGACGGCCGGGTGTGCGTCCTCGGCGCCCACACCCGGGTCCTCGCGGCTGGCTACGGCGATGCCGCGACCGTCTGGCAGGCCCGCCTGCTGATCGGCAACGCCCTCGGCTACGCCGGCCACCGCCTGCACGTCGACACCTGGAACGACCAGCCCGGCACCACCCAAGACGACATCCACCAGCTGCTGCAGACCGCAGCCCGAACCTGAAAGGTCATGCCATCACGGAGCCGACACCCCCGTCCCGCTCGGCCGCTATCGGATGACCCTCACCACCGACAGGGGGTGGAACGAGAGCACGACCGCCATCACCGCCCCGCACACCCTGGGCTCGCTGGCTGCCGGCCTCGCGAACGTGATGAACCTGCCCGGGAACGTGGTCGACCTCACCATCACTGCGGAGTAAGACCGGCCCTGCGCCGCCCAAACCCATTCTTAAAGGACCAGACCATGGACATCACACCCCGAGACCGCCGCCAGATGATCGCCAACCTGCAGACCGAGTTCGGCCTCAGCATCGACACTGCCGCCCGGCTCGTCGCGATCGGGGCCGAGGCCGAAGCCTCCGGGCAGAGTCCCCGGGCCGCCCTCAACAAGATCGTGGGTGCCGCTCTCGCCCGCGGCGAGGAATGGGCTCGCGAAGCGGAGGCGGCTGGTGCCGCCTGGCTCCGCGACAACACCTGATATCCCTGCTGCTGCGCGCCGCCGCAGCACGTGCCTGACGGAGGCCACCCATGGAGCACGGAATCGACGCCGACGCCGACGAGGACTTCACCACCTGCCCCGACTGCGGCAGCGCCGACATCCAGGCCGAGAAGGAACTCATGCGGCCGTGGTTCACCGAGTACCACTGCCGGAACTGCGGCACCCTGCGCCGCGGACTCTCCTGAGACCTCCTCTGACCACCAATCCCGGCACTACCCACACCCTGCTGCGGACCGCCGCAGCCCGCCCCTGAGAGGACCGAACGCCCGATGAGCAACAACCGGCACCTCGCCCAAGCCGCTCTGGACGCCATGGCTGCGGCCCTCCAGGCCAAGGTCGACCACGGAGACAACTCCCCCGAAGCCGAGACGGCCTGTGCCGCCGCGCGAAATGCACTCGCCACCGCCGCTGCCGCCGGCCTCACGAGCGAAGAGATCTGGAACGCCGGAAGGTGACCACTGTCAGCCCGGGCAAGAAGCTGGCTCTGCGCTGCCCCTGCGGATCTGTCGGCTTCTACAACGTGACCACCGTTTACCACCCGGCGAGCAAGCGCCGCCACCAGCGCAAAGACCTAGTCGACGCCCATATGAGCGGCGATTGCGCCCGATGCGGGGACTACGTCTCCACCACCATCCACGGCACCCACATGCATGCCCACGATCCCTGCGACCTGCACTGAGGACAACGCCCATGGCCGAGTACCTGCGCTTCCTCTTCACCCCCCACCCCGACCCCGACCAGCAGACGGAACACATCGAGCGTCTCGCTGCCGCCCTGCTCATCACCGCCACCCTGGCCGCCATGTTCGCCGCGGCCACGGCCTACGTCCTCCAGTAGCCAGGAGACAGCCGTGACGACCGCCATTCCCGCCCGCTACCTCAACCGCAGCGGCGCCCTCGTCGAAGTCCGACCCCACCGAACCGCTGACCGCTTCATCTGGACCTGCTGCGGCTGCGGCACCCAGGGCGGAGCCGACCGCTGGGGGAACCCGTACTTCCCGCACGAGCTCGACAAGGCCAACCAGGCGGCCGCCGGACACGCCATGGCCTGCAGTGCGCTGCCGCCCGCCTGACACCGACCGGAGCCTGCCATGGCCGACTACGTGATCTTCCTCCTCAAGCCCCAGCGTGACCCCAACACCGAGGCCCTGCGCCTTGCCCACATCGCTGGCTTGTCCTTCCTCGCCGCCATCGTCACGTCCGCCTACTACCGGCGGACCAACTAACCGGAGGACCACATGGCCCCCACCACCTCGTTCAGGAAGGGCGACCGCGTCCGGGTTGTCCGCAACAACTACCCCAACGACGACGGCACTCCCAGCCCGCTCCTCGGGCGCACCGGAACCGTCACCAACAGCCGCGACGGCTGGGTCTCCGTCACCGGACTCCAGGGCCCCGGCGAGCCCCACGACCCGACGCCGTACGGCTTCGAACTCGACGAGGTCGAACTCGTCTGAGAGGAGGCTCCTGTGGCCCGCACCGCCGCCCCACCCGAGCAACAGGCGCTCACCACCATCAGCGTGGCCCTCGCGCTGCTGACCGCCACCCTGACCCCCGGGGCGGCGGTCACCACCCTCCTCGTCGCAGTCCTCGCCCAGTACGCCGTACTGAGCGTCGCCGCCCTGGCCCTCCGGCTCCGGCTCCCCGACCTTCTCGCCGGCCACCACCGGCAACTCCGCGCCACCGCCGCAGCACTGCTCCTCACCGCGGCCCTCGCCCTGCGAGTCACCGCCACCGCCGCCCTCTGGGCCCTCACCCAAACCGCCCACGCCATCGCCCCGCCCCAGCCACCCGCCAACCGCTAGAAAGGCTTCGGACCCATGCACGAGAACGCCAACGGGACCGACAAACTCATCCGCGGCGCCCTCTTCCTCGTCATGGGCGCAGCACTCACCGTCGGCACCTGGTCGATCTACACCCTCCTCACCACCAAGTTCGGGGCCCCCCAGGAAGTCGCCGTCTTCGGCGCCGGCATGTTCGACATCGCCGCCCTCTTCTTTGCCCTGCTGTCCCAGCGGTACGCCGCGAGTCCCGACAGTGGCCTCGCGCCCCGGCTCGCCATGCTCGCCATGGTCGGCACCAGCTCCTGGGTCAACTGGACGCACGCCCACATGGAGAACTGGGGACTCGTCGGCGGTGTCATCCTCGCCGCCGCGCCCGTGATCGCCGAACTGTCCTTCGAGATGTGGCACCGCTACGAGCATCGCGAGGCCCTCCGGCGACAGGGCCGCGTCCCCACTGCCCTCCCGGTGATCCCGGGCCTTGCCTGGATCCTCTTCCCCGGTCGGTCACACAAGGTGATGCGCCGCACCGTCGGGGCGCGCCTCAGCATCATCGACAAGCAGGCTGATACGGCCGCATCGTCCGACGATGCGCATCACGTCGAGCGCATCACTCAGCCGCATCAGAGCATCACCGCATCACGCGGCAACGAGGCACAGCAGATCGTCATCACGCTGCAGCAGCCGCAGGCCATCGCCGCTTCACCTCGGCCCGTACAGGCCGATGCAGCGCATGATGCGCCCAATGAAGTTGCACGTCAGCGCCGTGATGCGTCTCCTCGCATCATCACCGTGCCGCAGGCCGCCACAGCGCCCGCATCGTCCGACGCAGCGCTTGAGACGCCGCACGACGTCGACTTCGCTGCACTGTCGACAGCCGCTGCGGTCCGGGCGATGCGTGATGCGCTTCCCGATGCAACGGCGCAGCAGATCGCTGATGCGCTCGCGCCGCACGGCGTCACCACGAACGCGGCGTATGTACGCACCGTGCTGTCTCGCGCATCATCCGCGTCACCCCAGCAGGGCACCGGGGGGTACCTCTGACACGCCCGACACTCCCGACCTGACGGTCTGACGGCGGCACCCAGCTCGCCTGGGTGCGCGCCGCCTGCCCTCAGCTCCCCCCTCTTCCCCCTTGCCGTACCGATCTGAAGGAGGCCCCTCATGGCCCAGTACACGCCCGCCGGGGCCGACGACAACGTCCTCCCGTTCCTGCCCCGCCCGAAGCGCTCCGTGCCTGCTGAGCAGGGGACGAGCGTGACGACGATGCCGACGACGACGGTGGAGGCCTCGAATCCCTCCGAATTGGCGGTCATCCCGGCTCCGTCGTCGTCGTCACTGGCCGACGCAAAGGTCGCGTTTCCGCTGGTCAAGGCAGGTCCGAGCCTGTCGAAGCGGTTCTTCTCGGCCTGCGTCGCGGTAGCCAACCGGGCCGGTGCCCTGGTCGTCCGCTACAAGGTCGAGCTCGCCCCCGCCGCCGTGGTCGGTGGCGTCACGGGTCTCGGCTGGTGGCAGTACCTCGCCGGTGTCGGCGGGTGGGGGACCGCGGCGTACGCAGGCTTGGCTGTCCTGTCCGGGGTTGGCGCCTTCATGGGCATCGAGAAGAAGAATGAGCTGCTGATCCGCGGCGGCGCCGGCATGACCCTGGCCTTCGCCGACGTTGCGGCTGCGGTCGGCGCTGGCCCGGGCGGGATCTCCCTCACCGCCACTGCGGTCACCACCGGCGCCGCGTACGCCGTCTACGTGCCGTGGCTCATCCAGCACCGCAAGGACCAGAAGCAGCTGCCCAAGCAGGCCCCAGCGGCGGTGAACTCCTCCGCGTCGGCGAACGTCGACGTGCAGCTGCAGATGGGTCAGGACAAGGCCGCCTGGAAGGCGGAAGCCACCGCCCAGACGCAACCCGCAGACGTCGTAGAGGAGCAGGCCGAGCTCTACCCGCACGGGCCGTTCTTCGACAAGGCGATCCCCTACGCCGACGACGACTCCACCGACATCGAGGACCCGATCCGCATCGGATGGGACGAATACGGCCGCCCCGTCTACCTGACGCTGCTGTACCGGCACACCCTTATCGCCGGCGCGGCCGACTGGGGCAAGTCGGGACTGCTCAACCTCATCATCAAGAAGCTCCTCCGCAAGGACCACGTCGAGCTGTACGGCATCGACCTCAAGCCCGGGACTCCCGAACTCGGTCCCTGGCGTCCCCTGTTCAAGCAGATCGCAAGCACTCCGGAGGAAGCCCGCGACCTCCTGAAGATGATCATCGCCGAGGGGGACCGGCGCGGCGCACACCTGGAGCAGCTGTCCCTCACCGAGCTCTCCGCCGGCCGTGAGCCGGTCCGCAAGTGGGTGCCGGGCAAGCACGGCACGTCGATCTACGTCATCACCGACGAGCTTGGCGAGCTGATCCGCCAGGACGAGCAGCTCCGCAAGGAAGAGGCCGAATACCGGAAGCTCGACAAGGAGAACGCCCTGCCGCCCGAGCGCGCAGTCACGAGCCTGTTGGAGTCGGGACTGGCCGTCCTCCGGTTCCTGGCCATCCACTTCGTTGCGGCAACTCAGCAGCCGTCGGCCAGGGTCTTCGGCGGGAGCACCGACATGCGTGGCAACTTCGCCAACAAGATCTCCACGCGCGCCGGGGAGGCTGGCCATGCCGAGTTCGTCTTCGGGAAGGGATGCCGTGGCGCTGGCTTCGTCCCGGAGAAGCTGACCAGGCCTGGCGAGTTCTTCCTGCAGTCGCCGGAGATGCCGCAGACCAACCCGCCCCGTTGCCGCGCCGAGTGGGTCAGTGACAAGGACATCGCCGCGGACGTAGCGCACCTGCACAATCATGTTCCGGCGCAGCCGATCGGCCGGTTCGCCCCGCAGGGCCATCCGGTGCAGCTGGTGAAAGCCCCGGAGGTGCCGCCGCGGCCGTCGCTGGTGTACCCCGACGGCCAGCCCGTTGGGCGTGACGAGTGGCCTAGCCTGTACAAGGTCTTCTGCCAGCTCTGCGAGGACCAGGGCCATGCCACGAAGCAAGACCTTGTCGATCACGGGCAGTTCGGGTCTCGGGACACGGTCCGGCGCGCGCTCGACGTGTGGACATTGCACGGTGTCCTGTCCGAGAAGGTCGGGAAGGTGGAGCAGTTCTCCCTCCCGATCACACCTGAGTAGCCGGCTCCAGCCCCACCCGCGTATCGCAGGTGGGGCTTCTGCATTTCCGGTGCAACACTGGGTTGATCACCCCGCCGCCCCGGGAGGACCAGCATGCACACCACCCCCACCCCGTGCCCCGGCCTCTGCAACCGCGCCTGGCGCGACGCCGAGAACACCGGTCTCCCCCACGACTGCACCCCCACCTGGGGCCAGCCCGTTCACTGCCAGACCTGCGCCGGCCGCACTCGCCGTGACCTCACCGAACTTCCGGAACTCCTCGCCGCCATCTGGCTGGAGGCCACACACGGCACCGCCCGGCCCGCCGACGTCACCACCAGCCGGCCCGCGGGCATCGCCCCGTGGCCCGGCCAGGCATCCCGGCTCCTCACCGACCACATCGTCGGCGGCCTCACCGAAATCGAGGACGACGTCCGCGAGTTGCGCGGCCTCGGGGCACGCCCGGCCGGCCTTCGCGAGGGTGTCTCCGCTACCGCCACCATCGCCTTCCTCGGCGCCCACCTCGACTGGATCCTCGAACACCACCCCGCGGCCGGGGAGACCCACGAGCCGGGCAGCGGCAACCCTGCGGCGCAGATCCAGCGCTTCAACCGGTCGGCGAAACGATTCACCGCCCGCGACAGCCGCGTGGAGCAGAAGGCGGCCCCGTGCAAGCGCTGCGCCTGGCGGTCCCTGGCTTTCGCTGACGGCGCCGACTATGTCGAATGCCGTAACTGCGGGCTGCTGATGACCCCGTCCGAGTACGAGGACTGGGCTGCCGAGACGGCCGCGAACACGCCCAACCGGCGCGCAGCTTGACGAATCCGGAATGCGTGTAACACTTTTGCCCGTACCCCCATGTCTTCGACCAGGCCCCGGCCGCTTCACGCGGCGCGGGGCCTTCGTCGTTCCCGGAGGAGGCTCCGTGATTCACCTCGACGCCGACCTCCGCAGCCTCACCTGGACCACCCAGCAGGCCGCCGAAGCCGCCCAGGTCCCGCCTGGACGGATACGGATCTGGGCGCACCGCGGCAAACTCCGCCCCGTCAACCCACGTGCCACTCGTCCCCGTTACCGGGCCGCCGAGGTGCTGCAGGTCGAAGCCGAGATGCGCGCTACCCGACCGCAGGCCGCGTAACGCCCCTTGAACTCCCCGCCGTGTGCCGCCCGCGCGAGCCGGCCGGCGGGGACGGCCCGCCCTGAGGGCGGCGGGCCCCGGCTCGCGGCCCGGCATCCCACTCCCGCCAGGCCGCGAGCCCCATCCCGGAGGTGCACTTGGACCCCAAGACGTGGCGCGCCCTCGACGCCCCGTTCACCGTCGACGACGACTGGGGTGCGATCCCCGGCACCTGCTCCCGCTGCGGCCGCCCCGCCTGGCTCGGCGAACGCCGCTGGTGGCATCAGGGTCCGGTCTGTCGAGCCCGCCGCACCGACCGCATCACCGCCCCCGTGCCCGCCGAATTCATCCCCGACCTGCGCTGACGCGCCCCGCCCTCACCCCAAGGAGACCCCGTGTCGCTCGTCGACAACTTCCACGCCATCGTCACCGCCCTCCAGAAGATGGGCCACCCCCTCGCCGACGAGGCCCACCACCTCTGGGACCGCCTCCGCGGCGACGAAACCGCCCTCACCACCGAGGTAGCGGCCGACGCCAAGTCCATCGGCGAGGACGTCGCCCAGGAGGCCAAGGCGATGAGCTCCGAGGTCGTCGCCGACGCCAAGGCCGTGGCCGAGCAGGTCGAGAAGCCCAGCCCCACGGTCTGACCGTGGCCAACGGCAACAAGCCCGTCTGCGGAGCGAAGACCCGCCAGGAAGGGTCGGCCGAGCACTGTGGTCTCCCCGCAGGCTGGGGAACCGACCACCCCGGGACCGGCAGCTGCAAACTGCACGGCGGAAGGACGCCCAGCCAGAAGATCAAGGCAGCCCACGAGATCGCCGAACGGGAGGTCCGTGCCGTGCTCGCCGAGCTCGACGTCCAGCCGGTCGACGACCCGCTGACGGCCCTCATGCAACTGGCCGGCCAGGTCGTCGCCTGGCAGACCGCCACCGCCGCCCTGGTCAACCGCATCGGCGACGAGATCCGCTACGAAGGCCATGCCGGCGCCGAACAGCTCCGCGCCGAAGTTCAGCTCTACGAGCGGGCCATGGACCGGGCGAACACCGTCCTGTCCTCCATCGCCCGACTCGACATCGAAGCGAGGCTGGCCGCGATCTCTGAGGCCCAAGCCGATCGGGTCCTCAGCGCGATCGATGCCCTTCTTGCCCACCTCGGCGTCACCGGCGTCCAGGCAGCGGAGGCCAAGAAGGTCGCAGCGCGGCACCTGCGCTCCGTGTAGGCAGTCAGGGGGTGGCTTGTGCGGGCCGACCCTCTCACTCTCGCCGCCCGCCGACTCGAAGAACACGGTGCGCAGCATGCCCGGGTCGACCAGTACGCCGCCGACCCAGCCCTATGGGCGCGAGAGAAGCTCGGCGAGCATCTCTGGTCGAAGCAGGTGGCGATCACCTCATCCGTCAGGGACAACCGGCTCACAGCCGTCCAGAGTTGCCACGGCGTCGGCAAGTCCTTCGTCGCCTCGCGCCTGACCGCATGGTGGCTCGACACCCATCCGGCCGGCGAGGCCCGGGTGGTCACCACCGCCCCGACCGGCGACCAGGTCAAAGCCATTCTGTGGTCCGAGATCAACGCGGCGTTCTCCACCGCCGCCGCACGCGGCACCCCGCTGCCCGGGCGGATCAACGAGACGGACTGGAAGCTCGGCAAGCGGCTCATCGCCTTCGGCCGCAAACCGAGCGACTACAACCCGCACGCCTTCCAGGGCATTCACGCCAAGTACGTCCTGGTCATCCTCGACGAGGCCTGCGGCATCAACAAACAGTTCTGGACCGCGGCGAACGCCATCGCTACCGGCGAGCACTGCCGCATCCTCGCGATCGGCAACCCCGACGACCCCGGCTCCCAGTTCGCGCGCGTCTGCGCCAACACCGAGCGGTGGAACGTCATTCGGATCTCGGCGTTCGACACTCCTAACTTCACCAGCGAGTCTGTGCCGGACGAGCTGCGGCCGATGCTCGTCTCACACGCCTACGAAGCCGACATGCGCGCCGAGTTCGGCGAGCAGTCCCCCACCTACATCTCCAAAGTCCTCGGCGAGTTCCCCTCCGATGCAGAGGACGGCGTCGTCCGGCTCTCCGCGGTCCGCGCCTGCGCGCTCCCCCCGGAGCAGCCACTCAGGTACACGGACCTCGCACCGGTCGAACTCGGCGTCGACCTCGGCGCCGGCGGCGACGAGACCGTCATCCGGGAACGCCGCGGCATACGCGTCGGCCGAGAGTGGCGCAGCCGCGAGAAGGACCCCACCAAGTCCGTGAACGCGATCGTGGCAGCGATCCGCGAGTCGAAGGCCGCCAAGGTGAAGGTCGACTCGATCGGCATCGGCTGGGGCATCGTCGGTACGCTCCGAGAGCGCCGGGCCCGCGGCGAGCACGACGCGGAGATCATCGGTGTCAACGTGTCCGAGGCCAGCAGCGAGCCCGCAAGGTTCGCCCGGCTACGGTCCCAGATCTGGTGGCAGATCGGCCGCCAGCTGTCCGAAGACCGCGGCTGGGACCTGTCCGAGCTCGACCCGGACGACCGGGAACGGCTCGTCTCCCAGCTCACCGCGCCGAAGTACACCACCGACGCCGCCGGCCGGATCGTCGTGGAGCCGAAAGCCGACACCAAGAAGCGCATCGGCCGCTCACCCGACAACGCGGACGCCCTGCTCCTGGCGTTCTACAGCGGCAGCGGAATAGATGCGCACGCCTGGCTGGAGTACGGCCGCCACAAAGCCGAGCAAGCCCAGGGCCCAAAGAGCGGGGAGCAGCCAGACGCCAGCCCCGAACCAGCCACCGAAAGCCCGGCCGAGGTCCTGCGCAGCGCACGAACCGCCGCCTACCGCCAACAGCGCTAACCGAACAAAGGGGGGTCACCGCCGCATGGACCCCCGCCGCATCGCCAAGGTCTTCGGCGCCAACGAGCCCCCTGCCATGGTCGCCGGCGAAACCGCCGCAGGCATGAGCCCCACCCGGCCGTTCAGCCCCGGCACCCCGATCGGCCCCTACGACGGCTACTCCCGCACCCCACGTGCCCATGACTTCGTCACCGGCTACAACACCTCCGGCCGCCCCCGCACTCACGAGCGCGTCAGCTTCGATACTCTCCGCGGCCTCATCGAAGCCTACGACGTCGCCCAGATGTGCATCTGGCACCGCATCGACTCCATCCGCTCCCTCGACTGGTCGCTCGTCGCCGCCCCTCACTTCGACGGCGACGTCGCCGACGCCGTCCGGGCCGGCATGGCCGCGCTCAAGAAGCCCGACCGCCAGACGCCGTTCTCCACTTGGCTGTCGGCCTACCTGTACGACATGCTCGCCTACGACGCCGGGTGCCTGTCCCGCATGCGCAACCGGCGCGGCGACGTCATCGGCCTGATGAACGTGGACGGCACCAGCATCGCCCCGCTGCTCGACTACTGGGGCCGCTCCCCGGAGGCGCCGGCCGAGGCGTACGTGCAGTACGTGCAGGGCCTGCCGTGGAACTGGCTCACCCGTGACGATCTGATCTACGAGCCGTTCCGTAAGCGTCCCAACAGCCCGTACGGGCTGGCGCCGCTGGAGACGATCCTCCTCAACGCCAACACGGACATCCGCTTCCAGACGTACTTCCTGCAGCGATTCACCGAGGGCAACATCCCCTCGGCGTTCGCCTCCGCGCCCGAGTCCTGGTCCCCGGACCAGATCGAACAGTGGCAGGGCTTCTGGGACAGCTTCATGGCCGGGGACCAGGCCCAAAAGCACACCATCAAGTGGATGCCCGGTGGCAGCAGCATCACCTGGTCCAACGAGAAGGACTTCACCGACGAGTTCAGCCTGTTCCTAATGAGGAAGACCGCTGCTGCTTTCCACGTGGTCCCGTCTGACCTGGGCTTCACCGAGAACGTGAACCTGTCGTCCGGCGAGTCGCAGGCCGACGTCCAGCACCGCGTCGGTGACCTGCCCCTCATCCGGCACCTGCAGCACATTCTCACCGGATTCCTGCAGGACGACCTCGGGCTCCCACTCGAATTCCTCTTCGACCTCGGAGAGGAACAGGCCGACCGGCTGCAGCAGGCCCAAGCCGACCAGATCTACGCGAACCTCGGCGCGATCAGCGTGTCCGACCTCCGCGAAATGCGGTACGGCCTCGGCGAACCGGAGGGCAAGCCCATTCCCCGGTTCGTGTTCACCGAACGGTCCGGGCCGATCCCGCTGGCGTCGCTGTACGCGGTCGCCGGCCCGATCGACCCCGCCACGGCCGCACCGGAGCCCGGTTCGCCGCTGCCACACACCGTGTTCACCGCAGCCGAAGGCGTCGTTCCGAACCCGCCCCTGCAGGTAGCACCGCTGGCTGAGCAGGAGTTCGGGCCGTCCGCTCTGCCGTCGGCTCCGCCTCCGCAGCCCGGGGCCGCCGGCACGGTGGAGAAAGACGGAACCCCGACTGCTGGCATCACCGCCACGACCGGGATCACCAGCTACGACCTCGTCGACGACGATGACGAACCAGCCGAGGACCCCGCGCAGCTGGCCAAGGCCGAGCTCACCGCGTTCCGGGCGTTCCGCAAGGCACGCCAGCGCGCCGGCAAGTGGCGCGACTTCGAGTTCCGTGTCGTTGACCCGGCCCGCGGCCGGCGGCTCAACCAGGCCGGGCGCCTCACCATCCGCAAAGCCGCGGGCGACATCGCGGTCGCCGGTCTGGCAGTCCAAGCGGCCGACACCGGCCGGGTCCTCATGCTGCAACGGGCCCTCGACCCCGAGGACCCCGCAGCCGGAACCTGGGAAGTACCCGGTGGCCACCTCGACGACGGAGAATCACCACTCCAGGGAGCATGGCGGGAGTGGAGCGAGGAGACGGCACTCATCCCCCCGCCCGGGATGCAGACCGGCACCTGGCTCAGCCCGGACGGCATCTATCAGGGCATCATCTGGCAGGTCCCAGACGAGTCCTTCGTGCCGCTCACCGGCCGCGACCAGGTATCGAACCCGGACGATCCGGACGGCGACCAGATCGAGGCCATCGCTTGGTGGGCCCCGGACCAGCTCGCCGGCAACCCGGCGGTCAGGCCCGAGCTCCTCGCATCGCTCGACGAGGTACTGGCCGCACTCGGCTCCGGCATCGCGGTGGAGAAGGCAGACAGCAGCCCAAAAGCTGACGGCGGTGACTGGCCCGGCTGGCAGCAGGACCAGCCCACCGCCGACTACTGGGCAGCCGGCATCTCCGCCGCATTGGTCGGGGCCCTGGCCGCCAGCCATGCCCGGAACCTCGCCGAAGCCTGGCAGCAGGACCACCCAGCCGCGGCAAGCCAGGGCCCGCAGGCGCGAGCCGAAGCCGAAGCCTGGCTCGCCGGCCAGAACCTTGACCTCACCACCCCGCTCACCGCGCCCTTGGCTGCCGCACGCACTGACGGCTACCTCCTCGGCGCTACATCAGCCACCACGCTCACGGACGGCACCCATCCGGACCTCGCCGCGTGGCAGCCCGGTGACACCGCCACAGCCCAGACCCTGATCGCAGACCTCGGCGCGGCCGACGGGCTCAACGATCTCACCGGCACGGCCGGGCCTGACGCCCAGCAGATCGCTGTCGGCCGGCTCAAGGACCTCGCCAAGGTCCTCGCCGCTGGCGGCACCATCACCGAGATCGCCACGGCGCTGCGCGCAGCCCTCGCCGACACAGGCACGGCGTACGCCATCGCCATCACCGAGATCACCAAGGCGTCCAGCGCCGGCGCCGCGGCCATCTACCAGCAGCGGAGCATTGCCAACGGCCGGTGGCTGCTCGACCCGGGCAGCAACGTCTGCCCGAGCTGCACCGCCAACGCCGCATCCGGGCCGCTCCCCCTCGGTGCGGACTACCCCGGCGGAGCCGCCTACCCGCCCCAACACCCCAACTGCCGGTGCAGTGTCGTACCGGCCTAGGAAGTCAGGGGGATCCGTGACGGAACGCCAATACGTGCTTGGGCTCGCTTATCAGGCTGGGCGAGACCCGCGCATCGCCAAGGGTGCAGATGGCGGCCGGGACTTCTTCACGGCAGACGAGCTGGAGAAAGCGTGCTGGTCATTCCTGCCTGGCGGTGGGCAAGTCGGGCTGTTTCACGGACCCGACGACACGATCGGTCATTTTACAGTCACCGAGAGCTACATCTATCGCGGCCCCGCGTGGGAACAGCCTGACGGGACCGTAATCAAAGCCGGCGACTGGCTCATCGGCGGCCTCTGCGACGACGCGGCATGGCGGCTCGTCAAGTCCGGACGAGTCAAGGGCTTCTCGCCGCAGGGCATGGCGCGACGCATCCAACCGAGGAGTGAGACATGACGGACGTACTCGGCGACGACACCGAGTTCACCGAACTGGTCGACGCCAACGTCCCCCGCGTCGACCTCGTAGACCGGCCAGCCAACGGATCCTCCGGGTTTCTGCTGATGAAGCAGGACGCCCAGGCGGGACTCGTGCCACCAGACATCATCCGCGACCTGATCGGCAAATCCCACGCCGAACCCGTGCCCCGAGAGGACACCGTGACCATGACCGGAAGCCCCGGGGCCATCGCCAAGCTCATGCACGAAGCCGCGCAGCGAGCACGCGAGCGAGACGAACTCACGCCAGAAGTAGCCAAGATGATCGGCGGCGAGATGGACGAAGGCCAGGACGGCATGGACCCCACTGTCGTCCTCGCCTCCCCCGACGACGTCACCGAAGCCCCCGGCGACCCCAACGAGCCCGGCTCCCCCGCCTGGGAAGCCATCGACGCCGCCACCGCCCGCAAGTGGACCTCCATCCTGGCCCGCGCCCGGGGCGCGCTCGAAGTCCTCGCCGACCGGGAAATGCTCGAAGCCGCCACCGCCGACCCGAGCGACGCCGAGGACGCCTGTGACCTTCAGGACGCCGCCTGCGCCATCGACTACGCCATCTCAATCCTGGCGCCCTTCGCGGTCGACGAGCAGGCCGAGGCCGACTGCGGCACGGACATGCAGGACGTCGGCAAGGCCCTCGCCGGGTTCGACACCAGCCAGCTCGACACCATCGAAGCCGGCACGGCCGTCCGCAAGGCCGGCCGCACCCTCTCGGCCGCGAACGAACAGGCCATCCGGCACGCCGTCGGGAGCCTGCAGAAGGTCCTCGCCTCGCTGCCCGCGGCACCCGTAGAGAAGGAGGCCGCGCAGCCGGTCACCGACACGAAGGAGACCAGCATGCCCGACCCCACCACCTCGACCGAAACCGCCGCACAGCAGAGCGAGCAGCCCGAGACTGACGTCGCCAAGGCCGACGGCGAGAAGACCCCGATGGTCGTGGTCTACGACCAGAAGGGGCGCCTGATCGGCATCGTCGACCCCGGCGACGTCACCCCGGTCGCGAACGCCGAGGCCGACGCCGACGACATGGACGACGCCTCGGACGACGCCCCCCAGACCCCCGACCTCACCCCGCAGCCCGCTGACGAGGCCGGTACCCCCGCAGACACCCCGGCCGACGACGGCGACGACAGCGTCACCAAGTCGGCCACCGAACCCACCTTCACGGACATGTTCAAGAGCAGCCTCCTGGCTGCGGTCGAAGACGCCGTCACCAAGCACAACGCCACCCAGGGCGAACAGATCACGCAGCTGCGCGATGCGCTCCTGGAGATGGCCGAGCTGACGAAGGCGCAGCAGGACCGCATCGGGGTGCTGGAGCAGCAGCCCGCCGCACCGAAGGTGTTCACCAACGGAGCCACCCCGCCGCGCGAGCAGCTGCGCGGCCAGGACCGAGGCACCGCGCCCATCGATGTCGCCAAGGCCCGCGAGATGAAGCAGGGCCTCTACAGCGCCGTCGACGCACGCGACCAGAACCGCATCGCCAAGGAGATGCAGGCCAGCGCCATCGATCGGCTCCAGGAGATCTACCAGCAGCGACGCGCGTAAGCGACGCCCGCACCCCCCACTTCGCCAGACCCCCGAGAGCGCCAAGCGCCCGGGGGTTTTCGCATGCCCAGGAGGCACCCCGTGAGCAACCCGCTCAGCGACATGACCGAGGAGACCCTCGGCGCCATCAAGAAGGCCCAGACCGCCGGCATTCTCGAATCGACCGGCATCTGGTCGTACGACCTGTCCGAGCTCGTCTCTCTCATCCCGGTCGTCACCCCGTTCCGAGACATCGTCGCCCGCAAGGCGTCGCCGGACGGTAACCCCTACGCGGTGTGGCGCGCCATCATGAACCTGACGAACTCCCAGCCCGACCCCGCAGTCGGCTTCGACTACGCCGGCGCCGAGGTCCAGTTCCAGGAGCAGGACTTCCAGGCCCGGTACAAGCCGCTCGCCATGGCCGGCCTGGTGACCCAGGACGCCTTCGACCTGGCGCACGGCTACGCCGACCCGTACGCGGTCTCCACCTTCAACGTGCTGAACCAGCTCCTGATCGCCGAGGACCGCAAGCTGATGGGTGCCCAGTCGTTCGCGCTCGCGCAGCCCGCGACTCCGGTACTCACCCAGCACGCCACCGGTGGCACCATCGGCGCCGTCACCGCCTACGTGGGCGTCGCGGCCCGTACCGGCTCCGGCTACTACTACGGCTCCGGCAACAGCCAGGGCAACAGCGCGTCCACCACGTTCGGCTCGGGCACCACCAACAGCATCACCGCCACCGTGGCGGCGGTCAGGGGCGCGGTCGCGTACGACTGGTTCTACTCCGCCAACGGCACCACCTGGTACTACTACACGACCACCACCACCAACACCGTCACCATCACCGCCACCATCGCCAGCAACAACGCGCTGCCGTCCGCCACCGCCACCCCCGACATGACCACCCTGTGGAAGGGCTCGGCGGGTGTCCCCACCTACTCCAGCAGCGGCGACAACGGCTCCGCGAACGCCAACGACTACGACGGCTTCCTCGCCAGCCTCGCCGGCGACTACAACGGCTCCGGCCAGTGGGCCACCTCGGGCACCGGCACCGCGAACCCGTCGATCTGGAACAGCCTCAACGGCGCAGCCCTGACCCTGTCCGGCGGATCCGTCACCGAGATCGAGAACCTGCTGTTCCTGCCGCTGTGGAACCAGGTCAAGACCTCGCCGACCGCGCTGATGATGAACGCCGCGCACGCCCAGGAGATCGCCAACCTCGTCCTCGGCTCCTCCTCGGCGACCACGTTCCTCAACACCGACTCCAGCGGCCGTATCTCCACCACCGCAGGCGGCCGGGTCGGCGAGATCGTCAACGCCCCGGCCGGCGGCGTGACCGTGCCGATCGAGGTCCACACCTCCCTCCCGCCCGGCACGATCATCGCCCGCACCGACCGCGTGCCGTTCCCGCAGGCCAACATCAGCTCCGTGCTGGAATGCCGGACCCTGCGCGACACCGCCCAGTTCGACTACGGCGTCTCCCGCGTCGCGGGCACCGCCGGTGGCGGCCCCAGGCGCGAGTTCGAACTGCGAACCGTCTCTGCCCTGATCAACAGGGCTCCGGTCGCGATGGCGTCCCTCACCTGCGTGGCCTAAGCCACAGCTTCGCCTCCCCGCCAGGCAGTACATTTGCTGCGGCCTGGCGGGGCCGGCCCGACCAAGGAGAGGCCCCATGGCGCCGCCCGCGCGGGCAGCTGTGCCCGCCCCGACCTTCACCGCCACCCAGGAGCTGTTCCGTGCCGACGGACTCACCCTGAGCGGAGCAGGCTCCGACACCGCCGCCGCGAACATCACCAACCAGGTCAACGGCAAAACCGGCGGCCTCATCGACGTGTCGTCAGTGTCGAACGGCCTCCTCGTCGTCAACGTCCTCAACGTTTCCGGCACCAACCCCGGCCTCGCCGTCTTCTTCGACGTGCAGGACGCCTACGGAAACTGGTACCTGACCTCGAACGCCACCGCGATCTCCGGAGCAGTCCTCGGCTTCGCCGGCACGGTCGCAGGCAACATCTCCACCGGCTACAACCTCACCTACAACGGCCGGATCCGCTGGACGATCACCGGCACCGCCAGCCCTACCTTCACCGGGGTGTCGTTCAGCCTCTTCGGCCGCTGACCCCACAGCGACCTCCCACCCTCACAAGGAGCCACGCATGCGCCTGTACACGCGCACGGGCGCAACCGCGCTCGACCACCCGGTCTTCGGTCACTTCAGCGCCGACCCGCTGGGCGGTTTCGACTTCCCGAACGAACTCTCCGACCAGCTCCGCGGCTTCTGCACCAACGGCCGCCCGCAGTGGGAGACCGACATTGAGCGGCAGCACCGTCTCATCTCCGAAGAGCTGGATAGGCGCCGCGACCCGGCCACGCTGATGGACGCCGTCCAGCAGCTGGTGGAAGCCGCCCGAACGGCGAACGTCGCCAAGCAGACGGATCCCGCCCAGGCCGCCGCCGAGGACGACGACCCGGCGGCCGAAACCGGCAAGACCCGGACGCCGCGGACCCGACGCGGCCCGGCCAAGGCCGAATAGCCCGCACGTCGACCCCGCAGCGCGCCGCGCCGCACTTCCTCCGCTGTGACGGTGTCGCTGACGACTCTGAATCGATCCGCATTATGGGGGGCGCATGGCGACCAGCTACATCACGCCCGGCATGCTGCTTGCCCAACCGGCGGGCGTGAGCTGGAAGGTGGTCCCAACGCTGACGGCGGACACCCCGTCGCAGCTCGCCCAGCTCCAGCAGGTGTGCTGGAGCGCGACCTCTGTCGTCGACTCCTACTGTCGTCAGCCGCTGCGGTCGGTGGTCGTCACGGAGACGCACTCGGGTCCCGGCGGGCCGCGGGTCGCCGTCGACCGACACACGCAGCTCGGCACGCTGATCGCCAGGCACCGGCACCTGTCGGACGTCTGGGCGGTACTCGTCTCGCCGTCGCGCGCATTCCCGGTCGCCTGGTCACCGGTGCCGGCGGGCCAGTTCCGGCTTCGCACACCGGTATCGTTCGCCGGACCAACGCCCGCAACGGGCCCGTCGGGCGGCAGCGTCATTGACGTGGCCCCCGGCTGGATCGACTGGCGTCAGGGCCGAGGCGGCTGGCAGGTGCAGCTGTCGACCTCGTCGGGGTGGCCGCACGCCGGCCTCACCGCACCGGCAGCGGCGGGGACGACGTCGATCAGCGTGGACGACGTCACCGGCTGGGGCGGCCCACACGGCCTGTCCGGGTTCCTGTACGACGGCGCGGCCACCGAGACCATCGCTGTGAGCAGCGCCACCGCCACAACCACCACGGTGCTGCCGAACACGACAACCACGGTGCAGGCCGGGCCGGGCACCGTCCAGCTCGCACAGCCACTCGCCCAGGCCCATCCGGTGGGTGCGGTGGTGTCGGCGCTCCCGACGAACGTCATCCATGCGGCGGTACTGGCCGCCACGGTGGAAGCGCTGGAGGGTATCGACGCCATCGCTACGCAATCCCTGTCCGGGCAACTGGCGGGCGGTACCGGGGCGCTGGCGACGGAGGTCGAGATGCTGCTCGACGACTACCGCAGGGTCGCCTGATGGCCCGCCGGCGGCCCAGCTTCGGCGGTGGCGGAGCGACTGGAGCGACTGGAGTTCTCCGCTTCTGGAACCGGACCATCACCATCATGCGCGGCACCAGCGTCAACGCCTACGGCGACGCGACGGACGTGGGCGTGCCCACCTACACCGGCGTTCCCGCCGCCCTGGCGGAGACCGAGCAGACCGCCTTCGACGCGGCGACGCAACGCCAGCAGATCATCCGCAGCATCACCTGCACCGTGCCGAACTGGGCCGACGTACGGACCACGGACACCATCCGCGATGAGACTACCGGCCACTACTTCATGATCGAGAACATCCAGGAGCAGCCCGGCATCGGCTACTACCCGCCGCCGAAGACGCTGACGCTGCGCATGCGCTCCGGCGTCACCACCGGCTCCGACTGAGGAGGTGCCCGTGACCCGCGTCGAGACCGACGGTGCCTGGGAGGACGAAGTCGCCACCGCCGTGGCACGGCTGTTCACGGAGAAGCTCGGCCCCGCCATCGCCGCTGACGCCGCCCGCTACTGCCCCGAGAACACCGGGGCGCTCGCCGCCAGCATCGAACACCACCTGGAAGGCACCGACCTGGTCGTCTCCGCGACCGGCGGCGCCGATGGCCGCACCTACGCCGCCTACGTCGAGCTCGGCACCGGCCCGCACGTCATCCGCCCCAACGGGAAGCAGGCCTTGCACTGGGAAGGCGCCGCCCACCCAGTCCGAGAAGTGCACCACCCTGGCACCCGGCCGCAGCCCTTCCTACGTCCAGCTCTGCTCCAGCAGCGCGGCGAGTAACAGGAGCCCAGGGTGACCTCCCCTGCTCTTCCGCTGGACGGCACCGACGAGCTCGTCGCAGCCGCATGGATCGCTACCATCCCCGGCTTCACCTCGGCCATGGTCGGCACCACCCTGCCCCCCGATGTCAACGCCGACGGCAGCCCGGCCCCGTGGGTCGCCACCGGATTCGTCACCGTCGCCGTGGTCGGCGGCGGCCCCGACCCACAGCTGCCGATCAACCGGCCAGCGATTCAGCTCGACTGCTGGGCCACTGTCCCGGGTAGCAACAAGCCGCCTTGGAACCAGGCCGCGGCCCTGGCCGGCGCCATCCGCCGAGCCACCTGGGACCGGCGAGCCATCGCCCGGCCCTTGCAGATCACGGCCAATGGGGTCACCTACCCCACGGCAGCTGTGCAGACCGCATACCTGGCCACCGCGTTCAGGCGTCTCTACGACGACCAGGGCGACTACGCGCGGTACCAGGCCGATCTCGCCCTGTCCTGGGTGACCGTCAACGACCGCCTCTACTGATCGAGGACCCCGCCATGCCCCTCGTCCGCACGACCTTCTTCCCCGACCCCGTCGAGGTCCCCGACGACGAGGTTCCGGTCCTCCGCTCCCAGGGCCTGCTCGTCGAAGAGACCCCGCAGACCTCCGCCGATCCCGCGCCCGCCAAGCAGGCAGCGCCCACCAAGCCCAAGGACGCCTGATGGCCCGCCTCAGTCTGACCGCGACCGCCCAGCCCAAGACCGGCTCGGCATCACCCCTCAACCTCACCTCGCTGCTGGGCACCACCACGCTCGGCGCGAACACCGGCGTGTCCTTCGTCAACACCGGCCGCGAGGTGCTGCACGTGCAGCTCGGACAGCTGACCGCCCCTGCGGCGCCCAGCGTGTCCACCGCGACCACTGGCGGCACGGTCGCCGCCGGCACCTACCAGGTGGAGGTGTCCTACACCAACACCGCAGGGGAGACCGTCGCCTCCGCATCCTCCAGCGTCACGACCACCGGCTCGACCTCCACCATCACGATCACCTCCCCGGCCGCCGCAGGCAACGCCACCGGCTGGTACGCCTACGTCACGCAGGCCGGCGGCGCCAGCTACACCCGCCAGCAGACCGCCGGGTCCCCGACCGCGATCGGCACCAACCTGACGCTGACCGCCCCGCCCACCAACAGCGGCCTCGCCCCGCAGTCCAGCAACACCACGGCGGGCAGCAGCACGGTCATCGTGAACATCGGCACGACCATCGAGGGCCAGCCGGTCTCCGCGATCACGGCGTCGCTCGCGACCAACGCGACCAACATCGTCGGCCCGTTCCCCACGGACGAGAACCAGCCCGGCGGCGCGGTGTTCGTGGACTTCGGCACCCCGGCAAGCGTCACCGGCGTCGCACTGCTGCAGAACGCCGGCGTCTTCTAACCCGCCTTCCGAACGCCTGACTCCAGGCCCGCCCAGTGCGGGCCTTTCTCATGCCCGCACCCACCACGTAGGGGATGATCCCTTTGGCAGTGAATTCGGCCAACCTGGTTCTCGGCCCGGCCCGCCTGTACGTCGCCGCTTTCGGCAGCACCGAGCCTCTCGACTCCGCCGTCACTCCCAACGGCCCGACCACGCCGCCCGGCGCTCCCTGGACCGACGTGGGTGGTACCGACGGCGGCGTCACCTGGGAGGTCGACAACACCTACACCCCCCTGGCGGTCGACCAGATCACCATGGACGTCGGAGCCCGCCTGACCGCCATGAAGATGCAGGTCACGGCCAAGTTGGCCGAGATGACGTTGGCCAACCTTCAGACAGCGCTCAACAACATCGGCACCCTGGCCACGAACTCCGGCTACTCGACACTGGACATACCCGTCACCTCCGCGTCCACCCAGCCCAGCTACGCGGCCCTGATCATCGACGGCTGGGCGCCGATGCTCTCCAGCGGCCAGCCTGCGCTGCGCCGGGTCATCGTCCGCAAGGTGCTGTCGCAGGTGAAGGCGCAGCTCGCCTACGACAAGAAGACCCAACAGGCGTACGACTGCACGTTCTCCGCGTACTACGTGAGCAGCAGCATCCCGCCCGTCCACATCGTCGACCAGACGGCGTGATCAACCCCCTGACGTTCCCCGTCGCTAGGAGAGGACCCTGTGGCCGCTAAGGTGACCGCGAGCAAGAAGCCGTCCAGAGGGCCACTCCCGCCCTCCGCGCCGTCAGCCTCCGCCGAGCCCGCCTTCGAGGTGCTCCGTCTCACGACCGCACCGCAGGTGAACGAGGAGCGGGTGCCGCTGTTCTACATCGACGACGTCGAGTACTGCATTCCGAAGCGACCACGCATGAACATCGCGCTGCAGTACATGCACCTCGCCAAGGACCAGGGGGACGCCGCCGCAGCGGACTTTCTCCTCGGCAGCCTCCTCGGCGAGGAGGGCTACCGGGCGCTGCGCGAGTATGACCAGCTCACCCCGGAGCAGTTCCAGCAGATCACCGCCATCGCCACCCGGCAGACCATGGGCGCTCTGGAACTCCCAAAAGCGTAGTCGACCGGGTGGTCCAGGTCGGCTGGGTGCTGGACCACCTCGACGACCTCGCCTCGGATTTCAGCGTCTTCCACCGCATCCCCGACGTCACCGTCCTCGACGGCCCGACGTTCTTCCGGCTCGCGTGGCGGATGCCCGCGTACGAGGGCGTGATGCGGGTCCGGGCCACCGCCGCCCAGCAGGAGGACGACACCGGGGGCATGCCACAGATGGCCCCCGGCCGCTACGAGGAGATCAACCCCGGCACCCGCACCGCGCTCGCGGCCGATCCGGCATTCGCCGGCTTCTTCAGTTACGGATCGCCCGGGGGGTGAATCGTGCCCGAAGGCTTCCGCATTGCCAGCGCCTTCGTGACGGTGTCCCCGGACACCGAAGGGTTCCGCGAGGAGCTGCAAGCCAAGCTGGAGGAGGCCACCGCCGGGGCCCACGCTCGGGTCCGGGTTCAGCTCGACACCGGTGAGCTTGACGCCGGCGCCGAGAGGGCGCGGGCCACGGTCGACGAGCTCGGCGCCCGCACCGCCCGTCCGAGTGTGCGGCTGGAGGACGGCGAGGCCAGCGCGAAGATCGGTGAGATCCGGGAGCGTCTGGAGGAGCTGTCTTCCACCGACCCGTCGCCGCGGGTGCGTGCCGACATCTCCGACGCGCAGGCCAAGGTCGAAGCGATCGAGGCGAAGATCGACCGGCTGAACTCGGTCATCGCCAGGCCTTCGGTCACCCCGCAGATGGCGTCCGCTCAGGCCCAGATCGACGCGGTGACAGCGAAGCTGGAGGAGCTGGGCACCAAGGAGGCGACCCCGAAGGTCACCGCCGACATTGCGAAGGCGCAGAGCCGGCTGGAGATCCTCCGGGCGCGTCTCGACGAGCTGCAGACCCGGGACGCGCAGATCCGGGTCCAGGCGGGCGCGGGTCTGACGCGCGCCATGGCGGACTTGGACCGCCTGCTGGCGAAGCTGGCCGAGCTCGACTCCAAGGAGGCCAAGGCCAGGGTCAACCTGGACGACGGCGAGTTCAACGCGAAGGTCGACCGGGCCGAGGCCCGGCTCAAGAAGCTGAACGGGGAATCCGCCAAGCCCCGCGTCGGCGGCGGATCGGGCGGCGAGGGCGGCCTCGGCGGCCTGTCCAAGTACAAGATGCCGGCGCTGATCGTCGGGGGCATCACCAGCCTCCTGCCCAGCATCGGCGGCGCCGCAATGGGCGGCGGTCTGCTCGCTGGCGCTGGCGCGCTCTCGCTCGGTCCTGTCGCCAAGGCGTTGGGGGACGCCCACCAGGCCGCCTTGAACATCGGCATGTTGCCGCAGCAGACCGCGGCGATCCAGTTCTCGAACTCGGTGCAGCGGCAGGGGGCGCAGGAGCAGGTCACCACCGCGCGCATGCAGCAGGCCCAGGATGCGATCACCTCAGCACGGTCGATCGAGTCGGCGCAGATGAACCTGGCGTCGATCGAGCGCTCCACCGCGGCGCAGCAGGTGCAGGCGTTGCAGTCGGTGGTGCAGGCCGAGCAGGGCGTCCAGCAGGCCAACTACGCCCTGTCCGAGGCGCAGTACAACCTCAATCAGGCGTGGGAGCGGGCGCGGGAGAACCTGCGGGAGCTGGACGACCAGCTCGCCGACAGCAAGCTGAGCGTGCAGGAGGCCCAGCTCGGTATCCAGCAGGCTCTCTATCAGCAGAAGCTGACCGATCAGAATGCGTACTCGACGCAGCTGGACCGGCAGCAGGCCGCGCTGGCTGTCGCCCAGGCCCAGCAGCGGCTCGTGGACGCGCAGGACCAGCTGACCGCCTCCCAGTACAAGGCGAACCTGGCCAACGCGGAGGGCATCGACGGCTCCCAGGAGATCATCAAGGCGAAGCAGGCCGTCGTCGCCGCCCAGTACGGGCAGACCGACGCGCAGGCCCAGTACGCCATCGCTCAGCAGAGCTTGACGAACACGCAGCTCAATAACGCTTCCCAGGTCAAGGAAGCGCAGATGCAGCTTGCGGCGACCGAGCAGGAGGCCGCCTACCAGCGGCAGATGGATGCCCGCAGCGTCGCCCTGGCGGAGCGTAACGTCAGCAACGTCATTGAGGAACAGCAGCTCCAGTGGGCCGCAATGAAGGCGACCGAGAACGAAGCCGCGAACCAGCTGGCCAAGGATCTGTCGCGGATGACTCCGGCGATGCGGGCCGTGGTCGAGCAGATCCTGGGGATGAACGGCGCTTTCACGCGCATGAAGGAGGCGGCGCAGAACGCCGTCGTTCCTGGCCTGCAGCAGTTCGTCACGGGCCTGTCCCAGTCGATGCCGGCTCTGACGGCGGGCGTGTCCGCCATGGGCGCGGAGATCGGCAAGGTCTTCGCCTCGATCGGCTCGGCGCTGCAGTCCCAGGCGGGGCAGGACGTGCTCAAAGGCCTGATCGACAACGGTCTGAAGCTCGCCCAGACCGTCGCTCCCGCGATTCAGAACCTTGTCGGGGCACTCGCACAGCTCGGGGCGCAGAAGGGCGCCGCTGACGGGCTGGGTGGCGCGGTCGCCGGGATCGCCAACGGCCTGACTGCCGTGGTCAAGGCGCTTGGTCCGTTTGTGGGCCCGCTGTCCTCCGGGCTGTCCACTCTGGGTCAGGCGCTGGCGCCGATCGGTTCGCTGTTGGGCGGCGTGGTCGGGCAGGCAGCGCAGGCGCTGGCGCCTGCGCTGGCGGCCTTGCTGCCCGCCGTGACGACACTGGCTGGCGCGCTCGGTCAGGGACTGCAGCCGATCTTCCAGGCTCTGGGTCCACTGCTCCTGCCCGTGGCACAGGCGATCACCGGCGTGGTCCAGGCGTTCTCGCCTCTGCTGCCGGTGATCGGGCAGATCATCGGGCAGATCGGCCAGGATCTGACGCCGCTGTTCCAGGCCTTGATGCCGGTCGTTCTGCAGCTCGCGCAGTTCCTCGCGAAGGATCTGCAGGTCGGATTGGTCCAGACCCTTCAGGCGCTCCTCCCGTTGATCCCGGTCGGCGTCAAGCTGATCGACTCCCTGCTGCCGCTGGTCAGCCTGGTGCTCCGGCTGGGCGGGGTCTTCGTGGAGTTCGCGGGGAAGTTGATCGGCCCCGTGATCAGCGCGATCGTCTCGGCGGCAGCGGCGATCTTGAACTTCGCGTCGCACTGGCGCGAGGCGGTCGACTGGGTTGAGGCTAAGGCGTCGTGGCTGTGGCACAACGTCTTCGAGCCGATGTGGAACGGCATCGGACAGGGCGCCGACGCCTTTATCAGCGGCTTCAAAAAATCCTGGAGCACTCTTCAGGACGTCTTCAAAGCCCCCGTGGCCTTCATGGTCAACACGGTCTACGACGGCGGCATCGCCAAGCTCTGGAACTCCGTCACCAGCGCCCTGGATATGCACAGCCTGGACCTACCGATCATCACCGGATTCGCCTCCGGCGGCATCGTCCCCGGCTACGCCCCCGGCCAGGACACCGTGCCGGCGATGCTCTCGCCCGGCGAGGGCGTGCTGGTCCCCGAAGCAGTGCAAGCGATCGGCCCTGATGCGGTTCGCGCCCTGAACGCGACATACGGCGGCGGCCGGCAGTCGACCGGCAACCAGTTCTCCGGCGGCGGCATCGTCGGCAGCATCAAGGGCTTCGTCGGCGGCCTGATCGACAAAGCCGTCGATATCGGGAAGATCACAGCCGCCATCGCCACGGGCAACGGCGACGCCCTGACCAACGCCCTGACCAAGCTCGTCGGCACCCAGGGCGCCACCGGCAACTACGCCAAGCTCATGCTCGGCGTGCCGACTTCGCTGATCCACAGCATGGTGCAGGCCATCCTCGGTTCTCATCCGGCATCCAGCAGCAGTGGCGGCGGTGGCGGGGGTCCCATCCCCACCGGAGACCACCTGTCCATCATCGACGCGGCGCTGCAAGCCGCCGGTGTACCCCCACCGGGGACACAAGACGAGTGGCGAGCCGGACTCAACACTCTGATCGAGCGCGAGTCCGGCTGGAACCCCCGAGCCATCAACAACACCGACATCAACGCGCAGAACGGGGACCCGTCCCGCGGCCTCGCACAGACGATCATGTCCACGTTCCTGGCGCACCACGTACCAGGCACCAGCACCGACATCTACGACCCGGTCGCCAACGTCGCCGCGGCGACCCGCTACATCGTGGGCACCTACGGCAACATCAGCCGGGTCCAACAGGCCAACCCCAGTCTGCCCCCCAAGGGGTATGACAGCGGCGGGTGGCTGATGCCGGGCACCATGCCGGTCAACGGCTTGGGCAAGCCCGAGGCGGTACTCACGCCGGAGCAGTCGCAGGCGTTCATCACGCTGGCGAGGCACCTCGCCGCCCAGGGACCCGGAGGAGCTTCCACCGGCCGGCAGGTCACGGTCGAGCAGCACTACCACGGCACTCAGCTGCCGACGGTGGAGCAGCAGGCGGAGATGCAGCGTCGTCTCGCGCTCGCGCTCAGCGGCGCCTGACGCCGAGGTCGGGGTGGGCTCGCTCCCGGGTTGCCGTCACGTCTTGGCGATCCGGGTGACGCCCACCCACAGCTGCTGCATCTGGGCCGTGGTCAGCTTCGCGCTGGGATTGACGTTGACGTTGAACGAGATCGACTTCCCTGGCTGGATGGGTGCTGTCGTCGCATCGACCCCCGGGCCTCCGGGCTGCCCGGTCTCGCTGCCGATTGCCTGGGTGACATGGAAGGAGTAGATGACCGGCGCCTGGCAGGGGTTGGTGAACTCGAAGGTCACGATGACCATGTTCACGTCGAGCTGGGCGTTGAGGAGTTGGGCCTCGTTGCCGGAGTCGTCGGCTGGGATCCCGCACGGGTCGGCGGCGGTCTTCACGGCCTTGACGTCGTCGAGTTCGGGCGCCCCCTGGGCCGGCTTGTAGGGCAGTCGGGCGGCGGGTATCGCCACTTCCAGCTGTCCGGTTGCCACCGCAGTGGGGCTCGGCGCCAAAGCCAGCGTCGAGCTCGGCGTTGAAGTCGTGATCGTTGGCGGAGTCGTGGTCGCCGACGGGGTCGGACTTGATGCCTCGGCCGGCGGTGAGGCTGCCGGGTGCGCGGTGGTGGTGCTGGCGCACGCGGCGGTCAACAGGACGACGGCCAATGCCGGGAAAGCGCGACGCACGAAACCCCTCCCAGGGGTTGTGGCGGTTTGGTGCGGCCAGTGTGGCAACGCCTCGATCACCCCGTCGTGAGCTTTGCCGGACCGTGACCGATACCGCCGGAGGTGATGAAGGGTGGCGCAGGCCATCGCAGGGCAGCCGTACACGCTGAGCCTGAACTTCTACGACGAGACCACAGGCAAACTCGCAGACCCGACGTCGGTCCAACTCGACATCACCTACGGACAGCAGGTCGGCTTCGTGCCGGACACCGCCGGGCCGTACACCTACCAAGGCGCCTCCACGGTGACGTCCGGCCAGGTCTGGCGGACGGGCCCAGGCCAGTACTCCTGTGTCTGGAACGTACCCGCTACCGCAGCTCAGGGCGTGTACGTGGCCAACTGGACCTGCGGCTACGGTGTCTCGACCTGGCTCGGCGTCGAGGACTTCACCGTCATGGGCGGCCTCCAGCCGCCGGTGCAGGCCGGCGACGTGGGGTTCTGGACCGGCGGCCTGGTCTACGGCGGTCTGGACATCGAGTTCGGGCAGGTAGACGTCAACGGCATCGCCTGGATCTGGCAGAAGCTGGAGGGCTGGGACGGCCCCGACGTCCAAGGCGCCGGTGTCATCGCCAGAGCCGGCGACCACGGCGCGTGGGCCTCTCCACAGTTCTTCGCGGCCCGCACCATGACCCTGACCGTCACAGCCTCGGCCCCGACGCAGGCCCTGCGGGACCAGGCACGCGCCCTGCTTCAACAGGCGGTGCCCGTCAGTGACCTGGCGATGCTGCGCTATGACGAGCCGGTCCCGAAGTTCGCATGGATCCGCCGCTCGGGAAAGATCACGGAAGCGTACCCGACCCTGGCTGACGTGACCTTCACGATCGGACTGGTCGCCCCGGACCCCCGGCGGTACGCCATGGCACAGAGGTCCCTGACGATCGGCCTGACGCCCGCCGCAGGCGGCGGCACCATGGTGGAACCCTTCACAGTGCCGTTCGGTCTGGCGCCGGCTGCCGCGCCGGGTGCCGCGGTGGCCCTGAACGGCGGGTCCTTCCAGTCGCCCCCGGTCGCGGTCGTGGCTGGCCCGATCACCGGTCCCACCCTCACCAACCTGGCCACCAACCAGACCGTGTCCTGGTCCAGCCTGACCCTCAATACCGGTGACGTGCTTGTCGCCGATTTCCTCAACCGGCAGGCATACGTCAACCCCACCACGACCTCCACCTCGCCCGGCGTTCCCTCCACCGGGGGCACGTTCTGGCCCGCCGACGTCGGATCTTCGTGGTGGCAGCTCGGTCCCGGCACCAGTCAGATCGCGTTCGGCGGCACGGCCGGGCCAGGGGCCACCGTCACCTACTACTGGCGTGACAGCTATGTGTAAGGAGATCCCATGGCGACGCAGGTGACTACCTCCTTGCCGATGTGGCTCGCCGGGGCGACGTATGACGCCAACGGCGGCAATGACCTGCGTAACTCCGGGGTCACGGCCTACTTCTACGACCAGGGCATCGCATCCGGCACCACCATCAGGGTGCTGGGCGGTGTCGTCGGCGGCTCCGGCCTCGGTGTCACTGCGGGCACCGGCATGGCCGTCCTGGTCCAGCCCGGCTCCTACGTGGTGCCCAACACCACGACTCCGACGGCAGGCGGCTATGCCAGCACCCTGCCCTCGCAGGCGACGCTGACCGTACAGACCGCAGACCCGTCCAACGCCCGCATTGACATCGTGGTGGCGTTCGTGTCCGACATTGGCACGTCGGCATCGTTCGGCGCAGTGCAGATCATCACCGGCGTGGCGGCCCCCTCGCCGGCGACGCCCGCCGCCCCGGCTAACTCGATCACGCTGGCCAGGCTGACAGTTCCGGCGGCGGCGACGTCCATCACGAACGCCATGATCGCCGACACCCGGACCTACACGACGACCACCGGCGGCGTCCTCGTCGCCCCGAAGGGCACTGTGTCCGGCTACCGGGGACAGGTCGCCTTCGACCCCGGTACCGGAGCCTGGTACCACAACAACGCCCCCGGGAGCAGCGACACCCGACTGCACGTTCTGCCGTGGACCCCAATGATCCAGACGCGAACAACTGGGTTCAGCTGGAACGGCTCCGAGCAGACGGTCCTGTCGACCACGGTCACCACCGACGGCTTCACTGACGTAGAGATCTATTTCAAGTGGGCTGGCGTGCAGTGCAATCGGGGATCGGCGTCACTGTCCTTCGAAGTGGCCTACGTCATGTACATCGACTCGGTAGCGGTCGACGGGTTCTGGACGCCCCCACTGCCTGCGGACGGCACCACCTGGAGCGGCGGCTCCTGGTCGTATTTCACCAGCCCCGGAGTGGGTGACACCCCGTCTGCGGGCACCCATACGGTGAAGGTCACCGCGTCAAACAGCGGCGGCTACGCGACAACGATCTACTCCAGCTCCGGCAACAAGACGCTCCTGCGCGTCGGCCCAGAGGCGCTGTGAGCAGCTACACCTACGTCGCAACCGACCTGATCTCCGGCAGGGTCCTCGCTGACAGCTTGCCCATGACGGTGCAGTCGTTCGGGATGCAGCTCAACGGCTCGGGAACCCTCAACGGGGCCCTCACTCTCAACGAGCTGTACTCGACCAACGCCCCGTTCGTCACCGCACTCGAATGCCGCCGCGCCGTCCTGTGGGTACTGCAGGACGGCTACCCGGTGTGGGTGGGCATCGTATGGGACTGGCCCGACCAGGGACGTCGCGGCACTCTCCCGATTTCCGCCCAGACGGTCGACACCCTGTGGTCCCACCGCCTGATCACCGACACCCTTGTCTACGCCCAGGTGGACCTGTTCCAGGCCTTCATCGATCTCGTCTCCTACGGCCTGTCCAAGGAGTCCGATTTCATCTCCTCCGTTTCGCCGGCCGCCACCCGCTCCCCTGCCTACCTGGCCGCCGTCGCCGCGAACGGAGGCATGTCCCGTCTGGTTATGCCCATGGGCGCTGCGGCCTCGGCCGGGGTGCCGTGGACCGCCTCCTACCAGTACTCCGACCTCACGCAAATCAGCAGCGCCTGGCAGGACATGTGCGCGTCGGGGAACTTGGAGTACGCGTTCGTCCCAGGGTTGGACTCCTCTGGCAACCTGGCCATCTTCCTTCGACTCGCGTACCTGCGGATGGGCCGACCAGCATCGGCCTCCGGATACAACCTCATCTATCCGGGCAACGCGCTGGACTACGGTTACCAGCGCACCGGATCACAGTCCTCGAACGTGGTCTGGGCGACCGCGCCGCCGAACGGCGCCGCCCTGCAGTGGCAGTCCGTGTACCCGCATGGCGCGGACGCCAGAGACCTGGCCGCCGGATACCCGCTGATGGAGTCCACCGTCTCGTGGCAAGGGTCGTGGGTTGTATCGCAGGCCCAGATCGACGGCTTCGCCGATGGCGAGGTACAGCTGAAGACCCAGGCCATGACCGCCCCGATCGTGACCGTCGGCGGCGCCGGCTACCCGCGGCTCAGGGACATCGTCCTCGGCGACAGCACCACTCTGGTCGCAACCTCGGACCTGCACCCGCCCAAACCCGACGGCTCTCCAGGTCTCATCCAGCAGGTACGCGTCGTCGGCTGGTCGTGCCGGCCACCCGGCCCGAAGCAGTCCGAGAGCATCCAGCTCCAGACCTCCGGCGTCACCGTCGGATAGCACCCGAGAAGGGGTGACCACCCGTGCCCCGATACCCCAGCCCACTGGAGGGGCGGTTCGCGGCGACGCTCCAGGACATCCTGCGCCGACTCTCCCGCCTCGAAGTACACACGGCCGGCATCGACTCGGGGTTTCCCCTCGCGGCACTGCCCGGGGTCATCGACTCCGGCTACAGCAGCGGAGACCCGAAGGCATACATCAACGGATCGACCACCCTCACCGGCCCGTACCAGCACCTCGCCTCGTACTCCCCGGCGGCCGGCGACAGGGTGCTGATGCTGCCCGTCGGGGTGCAGCAGACCTACGTCATTCTGGGCAAACTCGCCTGATGGGGGGACACATGACCGCCAACGTGTACGGCATCGCCAACACCGGCAAGGGGATCTACATCCCACCGGGATGGGGCTCAATCTGGAAGGCCAAGCTGACAGTCGCACAGGCCGGCACGGGAACCGCCGTTGCCGCCGCCATAGGCGGCTCCTCCACGCAGGGCTACTACGCGTCAGACCTGCGCTTCAAGAGCTGGCTGGGGACGCTGCGCAGTTCACTGCAGACCACCTACGGAGTCGGCGGCTCCGGGTTCCGGTCCTCCTCCATGACAGCCCTGTTCCAGAGCGCGAACGGCGTCCCCGCGGCAGCCACCAGCGTCTACAACTCCGTCGGCAACCTGGCCACCCTCGGCGGCACCTGGAGTGCTGGAGGCAACGCCTACGGCCCCGGCGGCTACTACGTGTACACGCAGGCGCCGGGAGCCACGTGGACTCTCTCGGTGAGGGGCACCATCGTCAAGATCTTCACTGTGGACGGCGGAGGCAATCACGCCAACTGGACATACTCGATCGACGGCGGTGCGGCGGTCACCGTGACCGACTCCGGATCCGCCCAGGCCACCATCCGGACAACGGTCATCAGCGGTCTGTCTGTTGGAGCCCACCAGGTCGTCATCACCTACGCCGGAACCGGCACGAACTTCCTGTCGGTGGTAGGCATCGCCGGCGAAAACACCACCGGGGTGATCGTCAACGACTTCTCCCGCTACGGCAGCAGGGCCGGCGACTACGCCCTCGCCGACCAGACCCTGGCCACCCCGTTCAACGCCGGCGCCGCCTACCCCGCCGACCTGGTGATCCTCACCCACGGACCCAACGACGCCGTCCACGGCGACACCGGCGACACCTGGGCCCGGAACATGCGGCTGCTCATGCAGAACGTCCGAGACGCCAACTCCAGCGCCGAACTGATGATCGTGCTCCCCAACGTCGGCAGCTTCGACACCACGAACTACATGTACCAGGACTACGCCGGCCCCGCCCGAGGACTGGCGGAAGCGTTCGGAGCGGCCCTCGTCGACTTCTGGACCATCGGCAACAACAGCTGGAACTACTGGAACTCGCTCGGCTACTGGGCCTCGGCATCCACCCCGGGCGCAGCCGGGTCCGACACCGTCCACCCTTCCGACGCGGGCCACCAGTTCATTGCGAACACCCTGCTGCCGTTCCTGACGACCTGACAGGGAGAACGCGATGACCTCCATCCCCGCCCCGGTCTACACGACCACCGGTAGCGCCGTGTACACCGGCACCGTCACCGCCCAGGGCGGCACTCTCACCGTCACCAACACCTCCACCCCCCACTCCGCCAGCCTCAGCGTCGACGGCGCCATCACGGGTCTCACCGAATCCCTCAGCGCGGCGGCCCCCAGCGGCGGCGTGCTTCAGGTCACCAACACGACTTCTGCGCCGACGGCCGCGAACATCGGCATCACCTCGAACGCCGCAGCCGACAAGACCCTGGCCGTGCAGGTGGCAGGAGACACGCAGCCCCGACTCACCGTGGACTCCAACGGAAAACTCGGCTGGGGACCGGGCGGCTCCACCGCTACCGACACCGACCTCTACCGCTCCTCCGCCGGCGCCCTAACCACCGACGGCTCCCTGGCCGTCGGAACCAACCTGTCGGCCGCTGGAACCTCCACCCTCACCGGGAACGTGGCCGCCGGGGCCAACCTGTCCGTCGCAGGCACCTCGGCCCTCACCGGCGCAGTGACCACCAGCGGCACCCTCGGCGTCGGCACGAACCTGTCCGTCACGGGAACATCCACCCTCACCGGCGCGGTGACGGCCAACGGAACCGTCAACGTCGGCACCAACCTGACGGTCACAGGTACCTCCACGCTCACCGGGAACGTGACAGCCAGCGGAAATCTGACCGTCACGGGATCCGCAACCGCCGCCGGAGTCGCCTTCCCGGCAGGGGTCTACTTCCCGGCCGATCATGGCTTCGCGGCCTGGACCTACGACCCGACCGGCGCGGTCAACACCAGTCTGACCACCAGCGGAACCCTCTATCTCGCCCGGGTGCCGATCAGGTCCGCCACTACGCTCACCAAGGCGTACCTCAGCATCGCCACGGCGGCGTCCGGAGTCACCGCCAATCAGAACTTCGTCGGCCTCTACGACTCCGGCGGCACCCTGCGCGCATCCACGGCGGCTGGCTCCATCGACGCCAGCATCACCTCTCCAGGACTTCTCGCTGCGACGTTCAGCGCCTCGTACTCCGCCCCGGCGGGCATGTACTGGATCGCGTTCGTCAACAACGCCACCACCCCCACCACTCTCGGGCGCACAGGGACGTTCCTGGCGACACCGAATGCGAACCTCGCCGCATCGGCCTACCGCTTCGCCGTGAACGGCACCGGCCTGACGAGCATGCCCGCAACCATCACCCCCGGCAGCAACACCCTCAGCGGCATGATCACCATGTGGGCGGCCGCGGGCTGACGGCCCAGCGCAGGCCCCCCGCAATCACCTGAACCGCGAGCTGCAGCGGATCCCAATGGCGTATCCGCCTGCCCGCCAGCGACGTACCCCGACCTCCGCCCCCGCGGTGCCTGCGGGGGCTTCTTCATGCCCGGAGACCATCCATGGCCCTGCCCGACCTCGACGTGCTCGACAAGCACAAGGCCTGCGGCGGATTTCCGCCCGGCTACCCAACGAACGTCCGTACCTGGTACTCACCGGTCGACGACGTCCACGCCGTCCTGATCGACCTCATCAAGTCAGCCACCCAGAGTCTGATCGTCGCTCAGTACGGTTTCGACGACGACGAAATCGCCGAGCTCCTCAAAGAGAAGATCGCCGACGAGCATGTCTTCGTGCAGCTCAGCCTCGACTCGTCGCAAGCCGGCGGCGTGCACGAGCGGGAGATCCTGGCGCGGGAGGCATATCCGGCGTCCAGCATCGCGATCGGACGCTCCGAGAGGGGTGCTATTCAGCACATGAAGCTCCTGATCGTCGATGGCCTCGACGTGGTCACCGGCTCCACCAACTGGTCCCATTCCGGTGAGGCACTGCAGGACAATCAGCTCACGGTCATCCGTGATTCGCTGGTGGCCGCTGAGGCCCGCGCCCGCATCGACGCGATCCACCACCACATGCTCCGCGCCGCCCAGGGAGCTGCCTCGTGAACGGAGGCCCGGCTGCGGACGATCAGCTGCATCGGCACCCTGCGAATAAGGCCCGGCACGATGACCGAACCGTCGGCGACCGCATAGCCGACAGCCTCGCCTCCGGCATGGGCAGCTGGCGGTTCATCATCGGCCAGGCAGTGTTCACGGCGGCGTGGATCGCGGCGAACACGGTTCACGGGTGGTCCCGGTGGGATGAGTACCCGTTCGTCCTGCTCAATCTCGTCTACAGCTTCCAGGCTGGCTTCACCGGCCCGATACTGCTGCTCAGCCAGAACCGGCAAGCCGAGCACGACCGGCTGCGGGCGGAGCACGACTACGACGTCAACGAGGAAGCACTGGCCTGGAACAGGGCCATCGCCGCGCACCTCGGGGTGAGCGAACCAGGGAGTGAACGGGAGGACAGCTGATGGCGAACGCAATCGGCTATGACGTCAGCGACTACCAGGACAACATCCCCGCCGACGCCCAGTACGTCTTCGTGAAGGCGACGGAAGGCGGTCACACCGAGCAGGCCGGGTACACGGCGAAGGTCGCCGCGGCGCGCGCCCGAGGCCTACCACTCGGCCACTACCACTTCATCCACTGCGAGAACCCGGTCGACCAAGAGGTCGAGCACTTCTGTCGGGTCGTCGGCCAGGTGCCTGCTTCGGATCTGCTGGCGCTGGACTTCGAGCCGTACGGGCAGGGTGTGAGTGACGCGGCCTGCACTGCGGCGAAGAACGCGTGGTTGGCGGCCGTCAAGTCGCGTTACCCGAACAACAAGGTCGGCATGTACGTCGACCTGGACTGGTGGCACCGCACGGATGGCAACTGCGGGGACTTCCTGTGGATCGCCGATTACGGGCACCCCGCCGGGCAGCCTTCGGTTCAGCACCCCTGGAGTTTTCACCAGTTCACGCAGTCGCCGTTGGACGAAGACGTCTTCAACGGGAGCGCGGCCGATCTTCAGGCTTGGGTAGGCGCGACGACTTCGGCGCCCACTTCCGTATCCGTGCCGAGCCAGGCGGGGCCGTGGGTCTCCCCGGGCCGGGTGACGCGGGATCAGTGGGGTTCGGTGGCTCCGTCGGGCGCGTATACGCCCATGACGAACGCCGCAGGCGTGAAGATCCACTATCTGGGCAGCGCCTACACCTTCGGCGACCACTCCACGTGCGCGGCCTACATCCGGCGAATCCAGGCCTCCCACATGGCCGACCCGAAGGAACACTGGGTCGACATCGCCTACAACGAGTTGGTGTGCGAGCACGGCTACCGGTTCGAGGGCCGCGGCCACAACGTCAGGTCCGGCGCGAACGGCGACCAGAACCTCAACGCCCAGCACTACGCGATCTGCGCGCTGCTCGGCTCGTCCGGCTCCACCACGCCGACCGCCGCCCAGCTCAACGGCCTGCGGGACGCCATCGAGGACTACCAGCACAACGCCGCCGCCGGCCCGGAGATCCGCGGCCACCGCGACGGCTACTCCACTGACTGCCCCGGCGACCCGCTCTACGCCTGGGTCCAGGCGGGAGCCCCCAGACCCCAGGAGGACGATGTGACCCCCGACGAACTGCTGTCCGCGCGCATGCCGGACTACGCCGCGGTGCCCGACAGCACCGGCAAGCCGTACGTGCCGACCGTGGGCGAGGTGCTGAACGGCGCCAAGACCGCCGACGCGCAGCTCGCGCAGCTCCGAGCGGACCTGCCGCAGCTGCTGCTGTCCGCCCCGATGCCGGACTACGCGGTACTGGCGGACGGGTACCGGCCGACCGTAGGTGAGGTGCTCAACGGCAGCAAGACTGCGGGCGCACAAATCACGGCACTGACGGCGCAGGTGACCGCCCAGTCCGCGGCGATCACCGCACTGGCCACCCAGCTTGGCCAGCAGCACGCTGGCGTCGACACGGCGGCTGTCGTCGCGGCCGTGCAGCAGGCAATCGCTGCGGCGACGGTGCACGTCCAGGTCGACGTGGCCGGCTCCGTCTCCTCGACCGGAAAGGCCGCATCGTGATGCCGCGAATCTTCGGCCGGGAGCCGGCGCTGTGGCTCGCTCTGGTCTCCGTCATCATCAAGACCCTCGCGGCGTTCGGCCTGCACGTCACCACCGACCAGCAGTCCACGATCAACGCGACGGCTGCGGCCCTGGTCGGTCTCGCGGTCGCGGTCATCGCCCACGACGGCGTCAGCGCGGCGCTGTTGGGAGCGGTGCAGGCGGTCATCGCGCTCGCCGTCGGGTTCGGCCTGCACTGGAGTGCCGATCAGCAGGCGGTCGTCATGTCCCTCGTTGCCGCGGGCGTTGCCATGTGGACCCGCACGCAGGTCACTGCTCCGGTTTCTGCTGCTGCTGCACCGGCCGGTCCGGCGATCGCGAGCCGCGAGTGACCACCCCTACCCCGACCCCTACGACCGTGGACTTGCTGGTGGTGCTGACGAGGTTGGAGACCAAGCTTGACGCCGCGACGATCGGGATCGCCGATCACGAGAGCAGACTCCGCGCCGTTGAGCAGACCGCCATCACCGAGGTCGACGTCGCTCATCTGAGATCCGATGTCGAGTCCCTCAAGCGCAACCGTTGGCCCTTGCCCACCATCGGCGCCATCGGCGGAGTCGTCGGCGCCCTGGCCGCGGTGTACGCCGTGGCGCATCCCTGAACCACCGCGCCCCCGTCCGGCCACTGCCGGGCGGGGGCGCTTCGTTGTGTCTAGTGAAGGTCGGTACGCCTGCCCCTACCCGGCCGTGAGGCCTTTGCCTCGCGGACTTCGTCAGCCCGGTAGCGGGCTTGGGGACGTTTGCTGACGGGGTGTGGCACGTAGTCCGCGGCTGCGACTCCCCAGCGGGAGAGGGTGCTGCTGGCGGATTTGGCCGAGGCGGCGCCGAGGAATTCGGCGACCTGGTCGATGGTCCAGAGTTCGGCGGTCATTGGGCCGTGTGCTCGCCCGCGACGCTGCGGATGAACTCGGCGGCGTCGTCGGTGATGGTGGTCCAGTGGTCGACGTTGAGGTCGCGGGGGTTGTCGGCGAGGAGTTCGGGCCGGTCGGGGTGCTGGGAGACGACGACGTTCTCCTCGCCGTCCTCGGCGATGAGCTGGTCGAGGGTGGCGTGGATGAGGCTGTGGGCCTCGGTGCGGTCGAGGCCGGTGAGGGTCTGGACCTCGTCGAGGAGGGGGTAGGTGGCGATGGTGCGGCCGCCGGTGTGGCTGTAGATGTCGGTGGTCATGGCGTCCTCCGTAGGTGGTGGCTGCGACATGGATAACTTTGACGTACGTACGGCGAAGTTGCAAGGGGGTGCGGCCTGTCTTTGGATTTCGCTACAGTCAGGGCATCGGCCCCGCGTTCGCGGGGATGATCCGCCCAGGTCACAGCCGCAGCAGTTGGCCCCGCGTTCGCGGGGATGGCCCGTGGCCCTGTTTCACCGTGACGTCGCGCCCGCGTTCGCGGGCAGTAGAACGCCCCCGCTCCCCTCAGGGAGAGCGGGGGCGCTTCGTCGTGTCCTAGCGGAACGGGATCGCCGCGGTGCTGCCACCGGCGAGCACGCTGGCGTACGCGTCCTCGTCGACGAGCGACCGGTAGTTGAGCACCGGATCTCCGGCACGCACGAGGGCAGTTGCGCATGCGAGACACCACGGCTGTGGCGGTTGGACGTCGAGGTCCTCGATTGCTGCTTCAGCGGTGCGGCACTGCTCGCAGATCGACATGCTGGCTGCCTTCCTGGCTGTCTCAGCCCCAGTTGGAACCGCAAGCAACGCAGCCCCATCGGCCGTCCATGGTCTGGTAGGTGCTCCCCGACCCGCAGACCGGGCACGACACGGCGGACGCGATCCGGTCGCTGTCCGGCAGGCTACCGCGCTGCGGGGTGGTGTGGTGGGTGGTCTGGATGGTCGGGCGGTCGAGCAGCAGGGACGCGCTCATGACGCTCTCCTCTAGGTTGAGGATGGGATGGGGATGCGCCCGGCCGGGGCATGAACCAGACAACCCCCGCAGCCGCCTGGCGGGGAGAGGTGGACGGTTCTCCCGCACGCCGTGTGCGTGCCCTGCATGCGCTGTGCGCGCCCTGCCCGCGTCGACCACCTGGTCGGTACGGTGGCCACCCCGTGCTGTCGGAGGGTGGCGCCGTGTCGCAGCAACGTCGGATCGGGACGGCTATCAGGGCCGCCCGGTGTGCACAGCGGATGACTCAGGCCCAACTGGGCCTGGCTAGCGGGTACTCGGCGTCCGCGATCAGCCGGATTGAAGCGGGCACGCTACGCCCGACTGAGCAGGCCTTACGGCTGATCGTGCAGGCCCTGGGCCTGTCGCCTGGGGCCTTCGGGCAGGGCCGACCGGCTACCCTGATCCAGGATGTGACCCTGGATCAGCAGGAGGACGCCATGCTCCGCAGGCAGCTACTCGTGGCCGGAATGGCGGCGGCGGGGGCTTCAGTGCTCCCGGCGGGGGCAGCGGTCGCCTCCCGGCCGGACGCGTCGGCCCGGATCGTTGGGGCGTTGTACGAGCCTGCGGTGTCGGCGCCCTCGTCTCTGCCGGAGCTCGGTCGGGCGCTGGCCGCAGCGCGCGCGCAGTTCACCGCGGCACGGTATGCGGACCTCGGGGAGGCTCTGCCCACCCTGCTGGGGACGGCCCAGGCGACCCGCGAGCACCTGTCGGGCAGCGCCCGTGAGGAGGCTCACGCGTGTGTGGCCCGAGCCTGGGTCCTGGCGACGGAACTCGCCTTGAAGGGGCACTCTGATGTCGCCTGGCCAGCGGCGGACCGGGCCCTTGCTGCGGCTCAGGCGAGCGGCGATCCGGTGGTTCAGGGTGAGGCGGCGCGGGTGTTGGCGATCACCATGCGGCGCGCTGGACGGCCGGCTGCCGCCGTTGATCTCCTGCGCCGCACTGCTGGATCGCTCGGCCAGGGCCCGGGTGACACCTCCCGTGCGGTCGCGGCGACCTTGCTGATGACGGCTGCCTACACGGCCGCGTGCGGTCAGCGCCGCGGCGACGCCCTCGACCTCATGGCAGGTGCCGAGGACGCGGTCGGCCGCGTGGCCGGCGCTGGGCCTAGTCTGCAAACCGCGCTGTTCACGGTCGACGCCACGGCTGCACAGGCTGACCTGTACTGGATCGGCGTGCACACCGCGCTGGGCACGCCGGACGAGGGCGTGCCATACGCGGCGCGGATCGTCCCGGGACGGCTGCCGACCGCGGAGCGTCAGGCCCGGTACGGGACCGATTGCGCCCGCATGTGGCACCACCTCGGCGACCATCGCAGGACGTTTGCGGCCCTGCGGTTCACCGAGCAGGCGGCGCCGGAGGAGGTCCGACGCCCGGCCCTGCGGGCCCTGACCGCCGACTTGCTGTACGCGCCGGTCACGGTACCCGGCGTACGGGAACTCGCGGCACGTACGGGTGTCGTCTAGGAGTACATCACGGGGTGTCGCCGGTCCACCGCCAGACGCCGTACAGGGTCACGGTTTCCCAGTTCTCCATGGGGCCATGATGCCCGAGGTCAGGCTGCAGCTTCCTCGCCGTCGAGGTGGGCCTTGGCCGCGTCCATGGAGGCCTGCCAGGTCTGCGCGTAGCAGGCGCTGGTGCGTGCCTGTTCCCAGATGGGGTGGGCGCGCAGGGCCAGGGCCGCGGCCACGTACGTGTCCCGGGCGGCGTCCACGTCGCCGCCGGCCTCGCGGGCCGCGCTCATCGCCCGGTCGGCCTCCAGCGCGGCAGCGTGGAGGGGCAGCAGATCATCGGGGAGCGGCAGCGGCTTGGGCATGCCGCCATCGTAGGCACCTCTGGCAGGATGACGCGGACCGCCCCACCTAGATCACGAGGTGCCAGTGAGTAGCGAGTGGACCGTCCACGGCAGCCGGCCTGTGTACACCAGCCAGTGGGTGAACTTGGACCTCGTGGAGGTTGAACCGCCGGGGCGTCCCCGCTACGAGCACCATCTGGTGCGGTTCGCCCCGGTCGCCGCGACAGTGGTGATCAACGACCAGGGGGAGGTTCTGATGATGTGGCGCCACCGGTTCGCCACACAGACCTGGAACTGGGAGATCCCCAGCGGCATCGTCGAAAACGGCGAGACCCTTGAGGCCGCGGCCGCCCGCGAGGTCTTGGAGGAAACCGGCTGGCAGGTGGGAACGGTCGAGCCGCTCGCCTACAACCAGCCGATCGGCGGCATGAGCAACGCCGAGCACCATGTGTTCCTCGCCCGCGGCGCAACGTACGTCGCACCGCCGGTGGACACCCACGAGGCCGACCGGATCGAGTGGATCCCGCTGGACCGCATCCAGGGCATGATCGACCGCCGTGAGATCGTGGCCGGCGTCGCGGTCACCGGCCTACTGCAGGTACTGGCGCGCCGGCCTTAGCCCTCCAGAGCGGGGACCGCCTCCGCGGCGATCATCTCGCGCAGGTCGGCCACCAGCGGCATCCGCGCGGCCCGTGCCGGCACAGCGGCGACCACATCCCGAGCCCTGGAAACGACGATGCCTGTCCGATGCTCGGCGGGGATGGTGCCGAGGGCGAGCATGCCGACCTGGGCTGCTGCAGCGATCTCACCGACTCCGATGAGGCTGGTCGCCTGGTCCATCGCGATGAGTGCCCGGTCGAGGTGCTCGTCGGGGGCGTACAGGGCAAGGGCCTCGTCGAGGGCGAGCTGGGCTCGGCGGGTGTCGCCGAGGGTGGTGTACATGCTGCCGATATGCCAGCGGAGTTGGCGTTCGGTGTAGCCGTAGGCGAGGTCGCCGGTGTGGGTGGTGTCGAGGCGGGCGAAGGCACGCTCGGCCAGGGTCATGGCCTGGCGGGCGTCGTCGGCACGGCCCATGCGGGCGAGGGACCGCGCTTCGAGGGCGGGCGCCCACGCTGCGGTTGCACAGACGGTGTTGCCGGCGAGGAGCCGGGCACGTTCGGCGAGACGGGCGGCCGCGGCGGGCGCGCCGTAGTAGAAGGGGATGACGGCCTCGCGGGCGACCAGCCACGCTCGGAGGGCCCGGTCACCGGTCTCCTCGGCGGCGAGCTGGGCGCATCGATACCAGCCGCGGGCTTCCCGATGCTCGCCGAGGGCAACAAGAGCGATGCCGGTGGTGGCTGCGAGGCGGGCGGCTACGTGGCAGAGCCGGGCCCGGTGATCGGCGTGCTGGCTCCGGCCGAGCAGTGAGCGCACCTCGGCGAAGTCCAAGACGGCGCCGGCGAGGATCTCCCCCGGGGAGGTGTGCTGGTAGGCCTGCCCGTACTCGGTGGCCGCGTCCTCCCACTGATCGATGGTGGTATCGGCGACGGATCCGGTGAGGGTCCGGGTCATCTCCTGCCGGACGCTGGCCAGGGCGGTCATGACGGGGCTGGGGAGGGTGACACCGGCAGAGCCGAGGAGGGTACGCAGTATGGCGTTCCTGGTGTCCTCCGACTCGTCCTGCGGAGCGCCAGCGTCATGTTGGATGGTGGCAGGGGCGGCGGGCGGGTGCTGCTCGGTCCCGGCAGGCGTGTAGTCGGCGCCGTAGCCCAGGCGGTCGGGGCGAGTCTGGTACAGGCGACAGAGACCGTCGAGCCTTGGATCGCTAGGCCGTGTACCGCCCCGCTCCCACGACGAGAGCTGCTGGACGGTGACGCGGTGCCCGACGTCGGCGAGCGCCATCACGGCGTCCTGGAGGGTCCAGCCGCGGGCGAGCCTGGCGGCCTGCAGGAGGGTGACCTGGCACTGGTTGGCGATGGCCTGAACGACCTGCCAGGGGGCCCAGCCTGACGCGTGGGCCTGGGCTACGAGGCTGGCCGCAGCCTGCCGAATGGTGGCACGGGGCACCAACGCCTCCGGGACGCAGCAGGGAATGTGTCTCCACGTTAGGTCACACCGTCAGTCCGGCTGGGCCGGTTTCATCACGTCGCCGTGAAACGCCGGCCCATGTGCCGACGGCGCCATGATTTCGGGCCCGCTTCATGGCGCCGCTGTCATTGTCCAGATCTGGGCCCCGGGCGGATCCTCTCGGCATGGACACCCCGCCAACGCAGGTATGCACCACGGTCGAGTACCGGCCGTTCGACGGCGCGCCCCGAGAAATCCGGGTGACAGGCGAACAACTGCACCGTCAGGTCTGCGCCCTGGGCGTGGATTGCACGGGCGATGTCCTGGTCGACGCCGGGCACGTCTACACGTCCACCAGCACCGGTAAGCGGGTGTACGGCTGGCCCGTGGTGGCCCACCCCCAGTGTCTCGAGGAGGCGTTGTGACTGCCGTCGTGGCGTCGTGGCCGCCTCCCCCGGACAGCATCGTTGTCCGCATCGACGTCCGGCCTGCCGGCAGGTACGTCTCGCCGGAGTGCCAGCTCGGCGCGCACTGGGCATGCCCGGGCGGGATCCGCAGCGAGGCTCGCGTCCCGATCCTCGCATGTCTCTGCCTTACCACGGGCTGCTCGTGCAGCCGACACCTACCAGGAGGTGCTTGATGCCCACCCGCATCTCGGTGGAGTTCCGGCCGATCAGTGGGCCGATCCGCCAGATCACGGTGACCCCGGAGCAGTGGCACGGCAAAGTGTGCGCCGTGGGCAACGGCTGCATCGGCGAGCTGCGGGTAGTCGGTGATCTGTGCAACAAGGCCGAGCACCCCGGCAGCCTGGAGTACCTCCGGCCCGCCTACGCCCACCTGGACTGCCTGCGGCCCGTGGAACGCGAGCTGCCCAGCCTCCGCCGCCGACCGACCGTCACACCGACCTGGTGACCCGCGCAGGCGGGATCCCGGCCACCCCGGTCGAGTACGGGCGGTGCGTGACGTGCTGGGGCTGGGGCTGGGGGCCGTGGGTCGCGGACCTCACGGCAAGCATCGCCCTCGTAGCGCACTGCCTGCCGCAACCTGCTCCGAACGCGCCTCCGGAGGGCGACCGCGGGCCACGATGGTGGCTCGCAGCACAACGAGAGGACAGCCGATGAGCGGGAGCATCCCCCCGGACGCCCAGGGCCGGTGGCGCGGCCAGCGAGGCCGCGCTTCCCGAGGCCCCACCCGGACACCCCTGCATCCCCCCATGCCGCTGCCGGACGAGATGCCAGCGGCCGAGGAGAACGAGGAGGAGGAGACCACCATGCAGGACGACGGACAGCGCAAGCCCAGCGGGAACCCGGGCGGCCTGGGCCACCCACCGCCGCCGGCGCCGGGGCCATCCAGCCCACCCCCGCCGAGCCCGCCGCCGACCGAGTAGCGACTCCCCTGGCCGGCCCTACGGCGGTACAGCCGGCCTACTCGTCGCGGAAGAGGCGCCACAGCGGCACGCCGATCGCCCGCGCAATGGCGCTGAGCTGATCCAGAGTCGGCGCGACGATCCCGTTCTCGAAGCGGCCGATCGTTCGCCGGTCAATCCGCGAGTGTTCGCCGAGCTGTTCCTGAGTGAGGTTGGCCTGTCGCCTCAGTGAATGGATCCGCGCCCCTACGTCTCGCCGGTCGCGGATCTGCTGGTCAGTGGGGGTATACGGGGCAGGCACCCCTTGACGCTGGCGCGCTAGTGATCAAAAGTCTGTACCGGTACGCAGCCATTTATCGAAACCACGTTCGGGCTACTATGCATCTCCCGAGCCGCGACTACAGACATGTAGTCGCTAGAGACCTTGATCACTCTGCCAAAGCAGCACTAGGTGCGTACACCCAGCGCATGCGACGATCCGCCCGCACCCCACCAACCCGCCGAAAACACCAGCCCACAACACACCTGGAGGCACCGTGCCAACAGGCTGCAGGACCCCACACACCGCAGCCGCCGACCGAACCCGCCGGGCACCTGGACGCCGCTTAACCCCGCCCCCCACAGGAGACCGCACCCAGGCCTGACAGGACGACAGCGCAATGCAGCCAGACCCCCGCACCCTCATCGACCAGATCCGCGTAGCCGGTCTTCAGTTCCTCATGACCGGGCACACCGACGACTTCCGACGCATCATCGGGCCCCTGCTCGAACCCGGCACGTTCGACACCAACACGTGCCGCGTCTACATCGCCCACGGCCCCGCCCCCGACCGCAGCCGTGTCCTCGCCGCATGCCAGGACGCCGTCGGCACGCGCGCATTCGTCACCCGCTGCCTCGCCTACGAGGGCGACGTCATCGTCATCGCCCCCCTGAACACGCCCGCCGGGTCACCCGCAACGGGATGGGACCTGACCGGCATGCGCCTCAGGCACCTCCTCGAGCCATTGCCCGACTGGCACCTCGGCGGCAGCGGAATCTCCAGCCTCGACCACGTCGCCCAGGCCTACCGAGACGCCTCCAACGCCCTGCTCAGCGCCCGGTACACCGCCGAACGAGCCGCCCTGTACAGCTCCGATATAAGGCTCGCGTCCGTAGTCGGCCCTGGAGCGGCGAGTTGGGCCGCCACCTTCCTCGCCCCCCTACTCGCCCAGCCGGCAGGCCGCGCCGAACAGCTGGTCGATACCGTGCGTCTTGGCCTGGTCTTCAACCACTCGGCGGCCGCGAAAATGATCCCCACGGGCCGGAACGTCGTCGCGAAGCGCATGCGGTACGTCGGCACTCTCCTGGGGCTCAACCTGGACCGGTTCCCGGACAGGGCCGCATTGGACCTCGCCCTCGAGATCAACGCCACCGCCGACTGCAACGCTAGCCCCTCTGACGGCACGCCCACTCTGGCTGATCTCCTCGCCACTCCGGAGGTCCGTAACTGGGCAGAGTCACTTCTCGGGCGCCTCGACGCGGACACGCGACCCCTGCGCCGAACGGTGACGACGTGGCTTGGACATGACGGTCACGTTGCTGGCGCCGCAAAGGCGCTCGGGCTGCGGCCAGCGGCGGTTCGCGAGCACCTGCGCGCGGCCGAGGCACTTCTCCACCGGCGGCTTCTCGGCTCCCTGCCGAGCGAGGCTGATGAATCGGACTTGGGGGTGGTGGGAAGCGGGGGCGCCTACCTCGCGGCGGCGGCGCTCGGCGAGATCGAGGTGGACATGTGGCCTGACATGCGCCGCAGACCATGATGATGGTCAGACAAAAAGTGCAGATGTTGTGCGAACGAAGCGAAACAGGTGCACTTTTTCCGTTCCGTGCGCCGGGCGTACGCCCCTACCGTAGTCCTCCCGCGCCAGGAGATCGATCAGTCTCAGCCAGCCCTGGAGGCCTCGGTGACCACCCTCACGATCCTAGGCAACACTCCGCACGCGACCACGATCACCAGCCGCCTCATCAACGCCGGCTTCACCCTGCACGCACCTGACGCCCCGAGCGCAGCAAGAGGCCCCATCAGAGCGCTCCTCACTGCCTACGACTCGGCCGCCGCTTCCAGGGAAGCGGCGGCCCGCGGCTCTACCTGCGCTGCCTGCCGCCGCTTACTGGATCGACCTGAGCCCATCAACCGGCGACGACGCCAGCGCTGGCCTCGCCCGGCAACACGGGGTCACCCGCATACAGGCCACGCTCTCCGAGTACCGGCACGTGCTCGTCGCGACCGTGCATCCCGACGTCGACCTGTCCGAGCTCCCCATGTGCGACCTGATCCTCAACTCGGCCGCTCACCTCATCGCCCGCAGTGCCCGACCAGAACTCGGGCTCATCGGGATGGGCCTGGAGGCGCAGATAGGCATCCCATCCCCTCGCCCCAGCGGCGACACCGCTCTCGGCTGACCACGGATCAAGGACCCTCAGATCATGCGCGCGGCACGTGCAGTCATCACCTTCCCGATCGTCCACCCGAAGCTTGCGACGGTCTCCGCCACACCGGCGCCGTCGGCCGTCGACACCGCTCGCATAGTCCTGGCCCAGGACGACGCCTCCCGGGCCTCGGACGGCTCCCTTGAAGGCCTGCCACCAGTCGAGCTCATACTCCTCATAGAGTGCCTGCGGGGCTCCCTCTCGGATCTCCTACGCCTCCACCATGGCGGCCCACACCACTGGGCTCGGCTGCGGCAGGCGGAAGACGTAAACCTGGCAACCATGAACGTCACCGACCTGCGGTCCATGGCCCGTCAGCTTCGTGATGAAGTGGCTGAACTCGCGGCGTGACACGGGTTGACCAGCCGAAACACCGGCGCACCCTTAGCGGGCCTTTGTACCCCTTTTATCGAAAGCCGCGCACGCGGCCTTCGGCGGCTACAAGAACTCCGGCATCGGGCGAGAGAACCACAAGGCACTGTTGGAGCACTACCAGCAGACCAAGAACCTGCTGGTCAGCTACTCCCCCGACGCGGTCGGCTTCTTCTAGGCCGGCCCCGGACATGAGTGGAGCGGGAGGCCTGACCCGGCCTCCCGCTCCACCGCCACTCCCCGTGGCGGGTCTACCGGGCAAATCACCTGTTTCGGGATCAAAGCACATGAATCCCTCGATTTCTCCGACGCGCCGCCGACATGCCCGGACGGCCCGCGCGAACGCCGTAGACAGGACTTCCCGTTCCCCAACCCCTCCCAGGGAGTCCGGCATGACCATCGCCCCCGCCAAGCTCACCGACCCCGCCGTACGCGCCTTCGTGATCGCCATCAACGCCGGCGACCGCGACGCCTTCACCTCCGCCCTCACCCCGGGCGCGACCATGTCCGACGACGGCTCCGACCGCGACCTCGCCGACTGGACCGAGCGCGAGATCTTCTCCTCGCGCGGCCGCATGGCCGTCCAGACCGAGTCGGACGGCGGCCACGCGCTGGTCGCCGAGTTCACCAACGACACCTGGGGCGCGATGCGCACCGCCTGGCGCTTCACCGTCGACGGCGGGAAGATCAGCCGCTTCGAGACCGGCCAGGCCTGAGGCCGGAGTCCCGGGCTAGCGGCCGAGCCCGAGGCACTCCCGCACCGCGCGGATCAGGTTGCGCGACCGCACGTCCCCGGTGACGCCCGGCTGCATGCCGTTGGTGACGTACCCGAAGCCGAGCCCGAGCTCCGGGTCGGCGAAGCCCAGCGAACCGCCCCGGCCCGGGTGGCCGAAGCTCGCCGGGGAGGCCATCGGCGCGGTGGGGCCGTGCCGCCAGAAGCCCAGGCCGAAGGTGGAGTTGACGATCAGCACCCGGTCCGGGCCGTTCACCACCGGCCCGACCGCGCGGGCCAGCAGCTCCGGACCGAACAGCGGCGGCAGCAGCGCGCCGGATCCGTCCGGGCGGTCGGCCTCGCCGATCAGCGCCGCGTAGAACCGGGCCACCGAACGGGCCGTGCCGATGCCGTTCGCACCGGGGATCTCGGCGGCCTGCACCACCGGGTCGTTCATGTCCACCCCGGGCAGCACCGAGGCGAAGGCCCGGGCGGTCAGCGAGGTCGGGTCCTGGTAGGCGTCCCGGACGGACTGCTTGGGCCGCAGCCGCAGCCCGCTCGGGCCGGTCCGGGCCGCTTCCGGGGCGGGCAGGTCGACCAGCTTGCCGACCCTGGGCGCGGCGTCGGCCGGCAGTCCGATCCACAGGTCCAGCCCGAACGGCCGGGCGATCTCCTCGGCGAAGTACTGTCCGATCGTCCGACCGCTCACCCGGCGCACCACCTCACCGACCAGCCAGCCGAAGGTGTACGGGTGGTAGCCGTGCGCCGTCCCCGGCTCCCAGGCGGGTTCCTGCGCGGCCACCGCGGCGACGGCGCGCTCCCAGGTCAGCACGGACTCCAGGCGCAGCGGCACGTCCAGCGCCGGCACCCCGGCCTGGTGCGACAGCAGCCAGCGCACCGGCACCGCGCCCTTGCCGGCCGCCTTGAACTCCGGCCAGTACGAGGACACCGGCGCGTCCAGGTCGAGCAGGCCGCGCTCGGCCAGCAGCAGCGCGGTGGCCGCGCTCAGGCCCTTGGTGACCGAGCGCAACACCTGGGCGGTGTCCGCCGTCCAGGGCACCGCGGGCGCGGGCCGCCCACCGACCTCCGGCCGGGCGTCGCCGCCCCACAGGTCGACCACCTTGCGGCCGCGCAGGTACAGCGCGAAGGCCGCGCCCAGCTCGCCGTACTCGGCGAAGTTCCGCGCGAAGGCCTCCCGTACGGGCTCGAACCCCTCGGCCGTCTCGCCCCAGATCTCCACCACCGCGTGCCGTCCTCAGGTCGTTCGTCGCCGCCCAGTTGATCGATCCCGCGTTCGAAGCGGGCCCCGAAACCCTAACCTGTCGTCCATGACCAACCCTGCCGAAGAGCTGCTGGACATCGTCGACGACAACGACCGGGTGATCGGGACCGCGCTGCGCGGGGAGGTGTACCGGCAGGGGCTGACCCACCGCTGCGTCTTCACCCTGGTCCGCGACCCGGCCGGCCGGATCTTCGTCCACCGCCGCACCGACACCAAGCTGTTCGCCCCCGGCGCCTACGACATGTGGGTCGGCGGCGTGGTCGGCTCCGGCGAGAGCTACGCCGAGGCGGCCGTCCGCGAGGCCGAGGAGGAGCTCGGCGTGCGGGGCATCGCCCCGCGCCCGATCTTCAAGTTCCTGTACCGGGAGCCCGACGGCGGCAAGCTCTCCTGGTGGTGCGACATGTACGAGGCGGAGTGGGACGGCCCGGTCTCCCCGCAGGAGTCCGAGGTGGCCTGGCACGCCTGGCTCACCCCGGCCGAGCTGTCCGAACGCCTCGCCCGCGACACCTTCGTCCCCGACGGCCTGGAGGCCTACCGCCGCTACCTGGAACTCCACGCCGCGTAGGCACGGGCAGGGCGGGAACCGGCAGGCGGGCGGGACGGGCAGGACAGGCCGCATGGGCCCGCGGACGGCCGCCGGATAGGCTGACGAGCATGGCCTCCCGTACGCCGTCGCCGACGGCCGACCGCGCAGCACGGACCGCCGCCGCACCCGACCGGGGAGCGGCGGCCGGGCGCCCGCGCCGACGGCTGAGCGTGGACGAGCGGCGGGAGCAGCTGATCGCCGTGGCGCTGGAACTGTTCAGCCGGCGCCCGCCGGAGGAGGTGTCGATCGACGACATCGCCGCCGCCGCCGGCGCCTCCCGGCCGCTGGTCTACCACTACTTCCCGGGCAAGCAGGCGCTGTACGAGGCCTCGCTGCGGCGCGCCGGGCGGGAGCTCGCCGCGCGGTTCGAGGAGCCGATGGAGGGGCCGCTGTCGGAGCGGCTGCACCGGGTGATGGGCCGCTACCTGGACTTCGTGCAGAGCCACGGGCCGGGCTTCGCCGCGCTGCTGCGGGGCGGCTCGGTGGCGGCCAGCGCGGGCACCTCGGCGGTGATCGACGAGGTGCGCCGGGCCGCGCACGACCAGATCCTCGCCCATCTGGCGGTCCCCGCGCCGAGCCCCGGGCTGCGGCTGACCGTCCGGGCCTGGATCGCCAACGCCGAGATCACCTCGCTGGAGTGGCTGGCCGAGCGGTCCGTACCGCTGGAGGAGCTGCAGCTGCACCTGGTGCAGGAGTTCGTCGCCTCACTCACCCTCACCGCCGCCCGGGAGCCCGCGCTGGCCGCCGAGCTGGCCTCGTTCTTCGCCGACGAGCGGCCCGACGGGCCGTCCGGGCGCCTGGTCCGGGACCTCGCCGGGCTGTTCGCCGTCCCCGGCATCCTCGAGGCGGTCACCGCACTGGCGGCGGGAGCGCCGTCCGCCGAGACCCGGACCACCAGGACTCAGACCACCAGGGCCCAGACCACCGGGGCCCAGACCACCGGGACGCCGCCCTCCCGGCCCGTGGACGAACCGTCCGCGCAGGCCACGGAGGGTCCCACCGAGGCCCCCTCGGAGTGATCATCGGGTGATCCTGCGGTTCGGTGACGACGGTGGGCTCTGATAGGAATGGGCAGGGACCTGACGGACCGCCGCCCGGGCGGGCCCGGTCCCACCCGAACCACCGACGGCAGACGGAGCAGAGCGGGGGGCTCACCAGTTGACCCAGGACGTCCAGTTCAGTGCGGAGGCCAACCCCTTCGCAGCAGCCGAGCAGGTCTGCGCCACTCTCGGCACGCTCACCGACGCCCTCTTCGACGAGCACACCTCGCGCCACCCGGCGGCCGCGCTGAGCAGCCTGAAACCGGCTGAACACCCCGCCGCCGAGGCGCTCTTCGGCCTGCCGATGGCGCCCAACGGGCCGGTGCACCAGGCCCTCGACCGGCTCGGCACGGTGATCACCGCCGGAACGGCCCGGCCCGGCACCGGCGCACGCGTCGCCGACCGGGTCACCTCCGCGTTGCACAACCGCTACGGCGGCGGCGCGGTGCGCGGCGCCATCGCCGACCGGGGCACCACCTCGGCCGCGCTGTTCCAGCTGCCCGTCACCGGCGAGTTCGCCGACGCCAAGCTGCGCCCGCCGTTCGCCCCGGCACTGGCCGCGCTGGCGGCCGGGCAGCAGACCCGGCGGCCGTTCGAACTGGCGACCGGCGCGGGCGCCGAGGTCCGGCTGGTGGTCCCTCCGGGCTTCCACGCGCTCACCTCCCCCGGCGGACCGGCCGGGGCCTCCGCCCGTACCGTGCCCGCACTCCCGCACGACGACGACCCGACCACGGACGGCGACGGCGCCGACCGGGCCACCGTGGCCGCCGCCGCCGAGCTGACCGGCCACCTGGCCGAGGTCGCCGACGAGCTGTTCAGCGCCACCGGCCGGGAGCCGCGCCGCGACTTCGCGGTGATCTCCGCGACCCTGACCGACCTGCTCCAGGACGCGGGCGTCCGCTACGCGGGCGTGTGCGCGCTGGAGCGCGACGGGCGCGCCTCCGAGGCCACCCTGGTCATCTCGCTCGCCCGGCACCCGCTGCCGATCACCGCGCTCGCCACCGAACTGGCCACCGTACGACGGCACGCCGAGGTCTGGACGGTACTGCTGCCGGCCGGGCCGGCCGCCGTCCTGGTCGAGGGACGGACCGTCCCGGTGCCCGGGGCGCTGGCGGCCGACGGACAGCGCCGCTGGGTCGTCACCTCGGCCGTCCAGGCCTTCGTACCGCTGCCGGACAGCGGGACGGTGCTGTGCGCCCAGCTGTCCACGGCCCGGCCGGAGGACTGGGAGCTGTACACGGAGGCGTTCGCGGAGCTGCTGAAGAGCATCCAGTTCGGCTGGGACGGCGAGCCCGCCACGGCGCCGGGGGCGCCCGCGCCGACGGCCGCCCCAGTGGCGGAGGCGCCGGTCGCGAAGGAGCCGGTCGCGGAGCCGGCCGCCGAGCCGGAGGAGAAGCCGGTGCACCTGCGCGGCACTCCGGTGCGGATCCCGCCCGCCGACTTCAACCCCTTCGCGCCCGTCGCGGAGGAGGCCGCTCCGGTGGCCGCCCCCGTGGTGGGAGAGGAGGAGCCGGCGCCCCGCAGGGGCACGCCGGTGATGATCCCGCCGCCGGACTTCGACCCCTTCGGCATCTCCGGCACCCCCACCACCACGGACGAACCCGCCGCCCAGCCCACCGGTGGTACGGCGGCTCCGGACCCGTTCGGGACGACGATCGCCGCCGACCGGAAGGCCGACCCCTTCGGCACCACCGTCGCCGCTCAGGGCCCCGCTGTCCCGCCCCAGCCCTCCACCCCGCCGCTGATCCCGGCCCAGGCCGCCCCGGTGGCCGCCCCCGTGGTGGGCGAGGAGGAACCGGCGCACCGCAGGGGCACGCCGGTGATGATCCCGCCGCCGGACTTCGACCCCTTCGGCATCTCCGGCACCCCCACGACCACGGACGAACCGGAGGCGGCGGCCGAGGCCGACGCGGAGCCGGAGCACCGGCCGTTCGGCTGACACGGGAAGCAGCGGACAGGCGACACCTGACAGATAGCGGCTGACAACTCACAGATTTCAGATTTCGTTCGCTGACATCTGTGAGTTGTCAGCCGTCTGCTGTCAGCCGTCTGCTGTCAGCTGTCAGCCATCCCTCCCCGCCCGCCCCCGCGCCTCGATCAGCGCCCCCACCCCGTCCAGCATCCGCTCCAGCCCGAACGCGAACAGCGCCTCCAGGCTCATGTCGATCTCCGGCCCCCGGGCCAGCGCGTCGAACATCGGAAACCGCTCCGGGTCCGCCATCAACCGGTCACGGTCCTCGTCGGCCAGCCGGTCCATCCACTCGTCCGCGGACAACCCGCTGTCCTGCTCGGCCTGCGCCTCCCGCTCGAAGTGGACGGCCAGCCCACAGGTGAAGGCCGCCAGACTGACCGAGGCCTGGGCCATCTCCTCCCCGCTCAGCCCCGTCCCCACCAGCGCCGCCATCGCCCGCTCGGTGTGCAGCGCCGCGTCGGGCGCCAGCACCGGACGGGTGAACGACATCGTGGACGCCAGCCACGGGTGGGCCCGGTAGATCCGCCACTGCAGCCGTGAGACCTCCGCCAGCCCCGTCCGCCAGTCCGACACCGGCCCCCCGGGGATCGGCTGCTCGCCGAAGACCTTGTCCATCATCAGCCGCACCAGCTCGTCCTTGCCGGGCACATGACGGTAGAGCGACATGGTCGCGACGCCCAGCTCGGTGGCGACCCGGCGCATCGACAGCGCCGTCAGCCCCTCCGTGTCGGCCACCCGCACCGCCGCCGCGACGATCCGCTCCCGGCCGAGGTCCCGCTCCCCGCCCTTCCCCCGCCGCACACCGGTCGCGGCCGCCGCCCGCCCCGCATCCCGAACCGGAGCCGGAGCCGGAGCCTTGACCGGAGCCGGAGCCGGAGCAGCCGCCGAAACAGGAACAGCGGCCCCAGCAGAGGCCCCAGCCGAAGCCGGAGCCGCCACCACCGTCCCCACCCCCGGCACGGCCCGCACCAACCCCTCCTCCCGGAGCCGGTTGAGCACCTTGGTCGCGGTGGCCATCGCCACGCCCCACTCCTGCATGATCCGCCGGGTCGACGGCACCCGGGCGCCCGGCTTCAACTCCCCCGCCGCGATCCGGCGTCGAAGCTCACCCGCGATCCGCTCCGAAGGCGTCCCGCCGTCCACCACACCCACCACCGCCCGCTCGACCGACCACCGCACTAGTGCACCGCAGCGCACACGCTAGCAGCCGGCCCAGCCTCCAACGAGCGTGAACAGCAGCCCCGTTCAGCCGCCGCGCCGCGCCAGGTGCACCACGTCCGGCACCCCCCGGCTGACCGGGATCTCATGGGTGGCGACGTCCGAGAACCCCGCGACCCGCAGCGCCTCCTCGAAGTCCGGCGACGGCTGGGCGCTCCACACCGCCAGCACCCCGCCCGGCTGCAGCCGGTGCCACAGCACCGCGAGCCCATCGGCCCCGTAGAGCCCGGCGTTGGAGTCGGTGACGGTCCAGTCCGGCCCGTTGTCGATGTCCAGGCACAGCGCGTGGTAGCGCTCGCCGTCGGCCGCCGCCAGGTACTCCAGCAGGTCGGTGTGGAGCACCGCGACCCGCCCGTCGTCCAGCGCACCGGCCGAGTAGGCGCCCAGCGGGCCGGAACGGTGCCAGTCGATGATCGCGCTCTCCCGCTCGACGACGGCGATCCGCCCCCAGCGCGGCTCGGCCACCGCGTACGCGAGCGAGAAGCCGACCCCGAGCCCGCCGATCAGCACCGACGGCGCGGCCACGCCGTCGCCGGTGCGGTCCAACTCGTCCAGCGCCGCCTGGACGAGCAGCCGCTCGGAGCGCCCGTCGGCGGTGTCCATCAGGAAGCAGCCGTTGGCGATGATCTCGTGGTGCCGTCCGCGCCGCCGCAGTACCACCTCGCCGAACGGGCCCTCCCGCCGGTCGAGCGTGACGACGGCCTCGTGGCCGTCCCGTTCGGGCAGTGCGGTGGTCATGCGTACTCCTACTCCTCGACGGACTCGGCAGCCGGCTCGACCCCGTGGGGGGCGATCACCCGCCCGACAATAACCGAGTCCGCCGAGGCCGGGCCCACGCACAAGCCGGGCCCACGCAGCGGGCCCGGCCCGGGTGCGTGGGCCCGCTGCGTGGGCCCGGCTTGCCCCCGTCAGGTCGTGATCAGCACCCCCGCGTACGACACGCCCGCGACGACCACCCACGAGCCGAGCCCGAGCAGCGCGATCCGCCCGCCGGTCCGCGCCATGGTCGGCAGGTGCACCGCGCTGCCGAGCCCGAACAGGGCCGCGGCCAGCAGCAGCTCCTGGGCGTCCCCGGCCAGGGTGAGCGCCTGGTCGGGCAGCACTCCGGTGGTCCGCAGCACGATCATCGCCAGGAACCCGGCGACGAACAGCGGCACGATCGGCGGCCGGCGGCCGGCCTTGCCCGCGTCGTCCGCACCCTCGACACCGTCCTCGCGCGCATTGCGCAGGTTGCGCCGCGCCACCACCGCCACGCCCGCGACCAGCGGCGCCAGCAGCACCACCCGCATCAGCTTGACCAGCACGGCCTCGCGCAGCGCGCCGGGCCCGCCGGTCTGGGCGGTGGCGACCACCTGCCCGACGTCGTGCACGCTCGCCCCGACCCAGCGCCCGAACTCGATCTCGCCGAGCCCCAGCGGGTGTTGCAGCAGCGGCAGTACGGCGATCGCCAGCGTCCCGCACAGGGTGACCAGCGCGACCGAGGAGGCGACGTCCTCCTCCTCGCTGCCGGCCGCCTGGCTGACCGCGCCGATCGCCGAGGCCCCGCAGATCGAATAGCCGGTGGCGACCAGCAGCGGCTGGTCCCCGGGCAGTCCGAGCTTCCGGCCGAGCCACATCGTGCCGGCGAAGGTGGCGGCGACCACCGTGAGCACCATGGCGACGGTGGCCCAGCCGAGGCCGAGCACGTCGTCCAGGCTGAGCTTGAGCCCGAGCAGCACGATCCCGAGCCGCATCAGCCGCTTCCCGGCCGTCGACAGCCCGGGCCTGGCGACCCCGCGGACCACCGGGCGCAGCCCGGGCAGGTGGGCCGCCGCCATGCCGAGCACGACGGCGGCGGTGAGCTTGGGCACGGCGGGAACGGCCGCGTGGACGGCGAGCGCGGCGGCCACCCCGACCGCCGCGAGCAGCAGGCCGGGGGCGTCCCCGCCGAGCGGGGGGAGTGAGCGGGTGCGGGTGGCCCGCTCCCGGAGGGTCAGTGACACGCCGCCGCTCACCGCTCCTGGTCGGCGGGCAGCTGGTAGACCCGTCGGATGCTGGTGCCGAGCCGCGAGACGTCCGCGCCGTACACGTGGATGGAGATGGCGGTGCTGGTGCACGCGTTGCGCACCAGGTGGATGTCGCCGGGCGGGGCGAAGGCCGCGACCGTCCCGGCCGGGCCTGCCACGTGCTCGGTCTCGACCAGTCGGGAGCTGCGCCCGTCGGAGACCAGTCGGTAGCGGGTCTCGCTCTCCTGGCCCTGGTGGACACCCGCCACGCACCAGGAGACGTGGTCGTGGATCGGGGTGCACTGGCCGGGCAGCCAGACCAGGGCGACGACGGAGAAGCTGCCGTCGGCCTCGGCGTGCAGGACGTGCTGGCGGTAGCGCTGCGGGTCGCCCTCGCGCTGGGCGGGGGTGAGCAGCGCGTCGGGTCCGTCGGCGGCGGCGTGCAGGTGCGGGGCGAGGCGTTCGCCGACCAGGTAGGCGGTGAGTTCGGGAGGCAGTCCGCGGTCCACAACGGCGCGGATCTCACTGACCAGTGCGGTCATCCGCTCGGTGAGCCGGTCGCTGCCGACCGTGGCTGAGGGCGTCATACGAGCAGGTTGCGACCCATGGACCTATCACGTCCAAGGAGGTTTTCTAAGCATTACCCCCATACGTGCTTATGGGTCCGAGCCCCGGCTCAGCACCCGACCCGACTGGCCGCCGCCTGCCGCAGGTGGTCCAGCACCAGCCCGGTGGCCGGGATCCGCCGGTGCTCGCGCAGCACGTACGCGCTCACCTGCCGCCGCAGGTGCGGCTCGACGGCCCGCCCGGTGACCTTGCGGTGGCACATGAAGGAGAGCACCAGCGCGGGCATCAGCGCGATCCCGACCCCGGCGGCGACCAGGCTCTGCACCGCGAGGTTGTCGTCGGTGGAGAACACGATGTCCGGCGCGAAGCCCTCCTCCGCGCAGACGTGCAGCAGGTTGGCCCGGCAGCGCGGGCAGCCGGCGATCCAGCGCTCGCCGTCGAGGTCGGCCAGCCGGACGGCGTGCCGGCGGCCGAGCGAGTGCCCGACCGGCAGCAGCACGGTGAGCAGGTCCTCCATCAGCGGGATCTCGTCCAGCCCGTCCGGCACCTCGGTCGCCTGGCCGGGGTAGCGGAAGGCCAGCGCGATGTCGCACTCCCCGCGCAACAGCCGCTGGACGGAGTCCGGCGGCTCGGCCTCCAGCAGCTCGACCCGGACGCCGGGGTGCTCGGCGAGCAGCCGGGCCATCGCCTCGGGTATCAGGGTGGCGTTGGCGCTGGGGAAGGCGCAGACCCGCACCCGCCCGGCGCGCAGCCGGGCGAGCGCGGCGAGCTGCTGCTGGGCGGCGGAGAGGCTGCCGAGGATCAGCCCGGCGTGCCGGGAGAGCGCCTCGCCCGCCTCGGTGAGCCGCAGTCCGCGCCCGGCGCGGGTGAACAGCGGGACGCCGACGGTGCGTTCGAGGGCCTTCATCTGCTGGGTGATGGCGGGCTGGGTGTAGCCGAGTTCCCGGGCCGCCGCCGAGTAGGAACCGGCCCGGACGACCTCGTGGAACGTCCTGATGTGCCGCGAGTCGAACACCGGCTCCATGGCCCCTCCGCCCGGTCGTCTGCCGCCTGCCCTCGCAATCATAAGAGGAATTTGGAGGTCCCGGCTTCGACCTCATCCGCACCTATGGTTCAGTCCCGAACCATGCTCCCCTCCCCGCAGGCCCGCCCGGCCCCCGCCTCGACGCGGAAGCCCTCCCCCACCCGCGGAAGCCCTCCCCACCCGCTCACGCCTGCGCCGACGGCGGCAACCCCATGGCCACCCCCGCCTTGGCCACCGGCGCCCCGCCCCGCACGCTCGGGCTGCGCCGGCTGCGCCGCTCGACCCAGCGGGCGAGCCAGGACAGCAGCAGACACATCCCGATGTAGATCGGCGCGATCACCATCACCACCGGGATGAACGGCAGGTCGTAGTCCAGGTTGGTGGCGATCAGCTTGCCCGCGTGCAGGAACTCCTCGAAGGTGATCAGGAACCCGAGCGAGGTGTCCTTGAGCGCGACCACCAGCTGGCTGATGATGGCCGGCAGCATCGCCCGGTTGGCCTGCGGCACCAGCACGTACGCCATCACCTGGGTCTTGCGCATGCCCAGCGCGTACGCCGCCTCCCGCTGCCCCTTGGGCACCGCGAGCACGCCGGCCCGGAACACCTCCGCCAGCACCGAGCCGTTGTAGAGCACCAGCCCGGCCACCAGCGCCCACAGCGGCTGCGCCTTGAGCGCGACGAAGATGAAGAAGATCATCACCAGCACCGGCATGGCCCGGAAGAACTCCACCACCAGCGTGGAGACCCAGCGCACCGCCCGGTGGTCGGACAGCCGCCCGGCCGCGAACACCGCGCCGAACGGCAGCGCGAACAGCACCGTCCAGCCGAAGGCTCGCAGGGTGTTGCCCAGCCCGCGCAGCAGCAGGTCCTGCACGCCCCGGTACTCGAAGGGCTCCCACTTGGCGTAGGTGAACTGGTGGGTGTGGAACAGCATGTAGACGACCCAGCCGATCAGCGCCGCGATCAGCAGCAGCGCGATCCCGCCGTACAGCCGGTGCCGGGCCAGCGCCTTCGGGCCGGGGATGTCGTACAGCGCCGAGGATTCGACCGTCATCGGGACACCGCCACTCGTCGTTCCAGCAGGTTGAAGACGGCGCTGATGGTCAGGGTGATGATCAGGTAGCCGACGGCGATCCAGACGAAGGTCCAGATGATGCTGTAGCCCAGCTCGTTGATGGTCCGGTAGGTGCCCAGGAGCTCGGTGACGCTGAAGGAGCCGGCGATCGCCGTGTTCTTCGCCAACGCGATCATCACACTGCCGATCGGCGCCACCACCGAGCGGTACGCCTGCGGCAGCACCACCAGGCCCATCGTCTGCCCGAAGCTCATGCCCAGGCTGCGGGCCGCCTCGCCCTGCCCGGTCGGCACGGTGTTGATGCCGGAGCGCATCGCCTCGCAGACGAAGGCCGAGGTGTAGCAGCCGAGGGCGAGCACGGCGAAGGTGTAGAAGGGCAGCGTGATGTTGAACCGGGGCAGCCCCAGCACCACGATGAAGAACAGCAGGGTCAGCGGCGTGTTGCGCAGCAGCGTCACCCACACCGTCCCGAACACCCGCAGCGGCCGGACGGGCGAGACCCGGAAGCCCGCGATCAGTACGCCCAGCACCAGCGACAGCACGGCGCTCACCGCGAACAGCGAGATCGTGCCGAGGAAGCCTTCCCAGTAGGTCGACCAGTTGTCGGTCAGCGTTTTCACGGCGCGGCCCTCTCAGTACCGGTCGATCGGCGGCGGGGTGGGCGCGGGCTCCCCGGACAGGCCGAGGGTCGCGTCGAAGGCCTTCTTCCAGTCACCGTTCTGCTCGTGGTGCGCCAGCGCGTCGTTCAGCGCCCCGCGCAGCACGGTGTCGTTCTTGGGCACGCCGATCCCGTACGGCTCGGTCGAGAACAGCGGGCCCACCACCTTGAGCTCGTCCGGCACCTTGGCCGCGTAGCCCAGCAGGATCGCGTTGTCGGTGGTGACGGCGTCCACCTGGCCGGTGATCAGGTTGTCCACGCAGGCCGAGTAGGTGTCGTAACCGATCAGGTGCGCCTTGGGGTACTGCGACTGGATGCGCTGGTACGGCGTCGAGCCGGCCGCCGAGCAGACCTTCTTGCCGTTCAGGTCCTGCGGGCCGTGGATGCTGTTGTCGTTCTTGCGCACCAGCAGCGACTGCCCGGCGACGAAGTACGGCCCGGCGAAGCCGACCAGCTTCTTGCGGTTGTCGTTGATGGTGTAGGTGCCGACGTAGTAGTCCACCTGGCCGTTCTGCAGCGCGGTCTCCCGGTTGGCCGAGGCGATGGTCTTGAACTGGATCTTCTCCGGCGGGAAGCCGAGCGAGGCGCCGACCATCTTGGCGATCTCGATGTCGAAACCGGAGTACACGCCGGTGGCCGGGTTCTTCTGGCCCAGGTAGGGCTGGTCCTCCTTGGCACCGACCACCAGGTGGCCCCGGCTGCGGGCGGCGTCCAGGGTCGGCGAGCCGGTGATCCCGGAGGCGTCCTGCACCTGGTAGCTGGGCAGCGCGCTGGGCTGGGGGCCCTTGGGCGGCGGGGTGCCGGCCTTGCCGCAGCCGGTCGCCAGCACGGCGAGCAGCAGGGCGGCGGCCAGGAGTCCGCGCGCCCGCGCGGCGAGCGTCGTCATGGGGTTCACGGCGCCGCCCTCAGTGCTTCAGGATCTTGGACAGGAAGTCCCGGGCGCGCTCGCTCTCGGGGGCGCCGAAGAAGGCCTCCGGGGCGCGGTCCTCGACGATCCGGCCGTCGGCCATGAACACCACCCGGTTCGCGGAGGCCCGGGCGAAGCCCATCTCGTGGGTGACCACGACCATCGTCATGCCCTCGCTCGCGAGCTGGCGCATGACGTCCAGCACCTCGTTGATCATCTCGGGGTCGAGGGCCGAGGTCGGCTCGTCGAACAGCAGCGCCTTGGGCTCCATCGCCAGCGCGCGGGCGATCGCGACCCGCTGCTGCTGGCCGCCGGAGAGCTGGGCCGGATACTTGGCGGCCTGCGCGGCCAGGCCGACCCGCTCCAGCAGCGCGTGGGACTTGGCGTCGGCCTCGGCCTTGGGGCGGCCCCGGACCTTGGTCTGGGCGAGCGAGACGTTCTGCAGCACGGTCTTGTGCGCGAACAGGTTGAAGGACTGGAACACCATGCCGACCTCGGCGCGCAGCCTGGCCAGCCCCTTGCCCTCCTCGGGCAGCGGTTGGCCGTCGATCAGGATGGTGCCGCGCTCGATCGGCTCCAGCCGGTTGATCGCCCGGCAGAGCGTGGACTTGCCGGAGCCGGACGGACCGATCACCACGACGACCTCGCCGCGACCGACCGTCAGCTCGATGTCCTGCAGCACGTGCAAATCGCCGAAGTGCTTGTTGACCCCGCGCAGCTCGATCAACGGGGTGAAGGCCGAGGACCCGGCCGGGGCCGGTTCGGGGGCGGTGCTCACCGGCCGCGCCGTCCCTTCAGCAGCCAGCCCAGCACACCGCCGGCGACCAGCGTCGCCAGCAGCGCGATCCAGAGCGGCGCGGTCACGGTGAACACCCAGAACTGGATCTTGACCTTGTCGAGGTTGGCGAACAGGAACCACACCGCGAGGATCACGATGACACCGATCCCGATGTACCGCGTGGGGATCCCGCCGATCTCGCTGCGCTGGGCCCGGGACGAGCCGTCTGAAGTCTTGGTCACCGGAGCAGTCTGCTGGCCGGGGTGACGATTTGCCCGGCTACGCGCCCTTACGGGCAAGGGAGTAACCCGCACGGGGCAATCCGGCCCCGCACGGGTTTCGAACCCCCGCTACACTGCCCCGCCGGCCGGACGGCGGGGCCCATCGCGCCCGCTAGCGTTCGTCCCGCCAGGAGCGCCACAGCGACGCGTACGGGCCGCCGGCCGCGACCAGCTCCGGGTGGCTGCCGTACTCGCTGATCCGCCCGCCCTCGACCACCGCGATCACGTCCGCGTCGTGCGCGGTGTGCAGCCGGTGGGCGATGGCGATGACCGTCCGGCCCTCCAACACCCGGGCCAGCGAGCGCTCCAGGTGCCGGGCGGCCCTCGGGTCCAGCAGCGAGGTGGCCTCGTCGAGCACCAGGGTGTGCGGGTCGGCCAGCACCAGTCGGGCCAGGGCGAGTTGCTGGGCCTGCGGCGGGGTCAGCGAGGTGCCGCCGGAGCCGACCTCGGTGTCCAGCCCCTCCGGGAGGGCGTCCACCCAGGCCCCGGCGTCCACCGCGTCCAACGCGGCCCGCAGTTCGGCGTCGTCCGCCTCGGGTGCGGCCAGGCGCAGGTTGTCCCGCAAGGTGCCGACGAACACGTGGTGCTCCTGGTTGACCAGGGCGACCTCGGACCGCACCCGCTCGGCCGGCATCCGGGACAGCGCCGCCCCGCCGAGGGTGACGCTGCCGCGCCCGGGCGCGTAGATCCCGGCCAGCAGCCGCCCGAGCGTGGACTTTCCCGCCCCGGACGGGCCGACCAGCGCGACCCGGCTGCCCGGCGCGACGTCCAGGCTGATCCCGTGCAGGACGTCCGCGCCCTCGCGGTAGCCGAAGCGGACGTCCCGGGCCTCGACCCGGCGGCCGTCCGGGCGGGCCGACTCGTCGCCCTCGTGCTCCGGCACCTCGTGCACCCCGACCAGCCGGGCCAGCGAGGCCTGTCCGATCTGCAGCTCGTCGTACCAGCGCAGGATCAGGTCCACCGGGCCGGTCAGCATCTGGGCGTACAGCACGCCGGTGGTCAACTGGCCGACGGTGAGCCAGCCCTTGAGGGTGAACAGCCCACCGACCACCAGGGTGGCCAGCACCGCCGAGGTGTAGACCGCGTCGATGGTCGGGAACCAGACCGAGCGCAGCCACAGGGTGTAGCGCTCCCAGGCCAGCCACTCGCCCAGCTTGCGGTCCGTCAGCCGGACCCTCTGCTCGCCCAGGCGCAGCGCCTCGACCGTCCGCCCGGCGTCCACCGTCTCGGCCAGCACGTTGCTGACCGCCGCGTACCCGGCCGCCTCGTTGCGGTAGGACTGCGGCGCGCGCCGGAAGTACCAGCGGGAGCTGACCAGCAGCAGCGGCAGCCCGACCAGTGAGGTCAGCGCGAGCAGCGGCGAGGTGACCAGCAGGGCGCCCAGCACCAGCAGCAACGACACGACCGCCACGGCGAGTTCGGGCACCGCCTCGCGCACCGACTTGTCCAGCCGGTCGATGTCGGTGGTCCCCCGGGAGACCAGGTCCCCGGTGCCGGCCCGCTCCAGCACCCCGGTCGGCAGCGCGACCGAGCGGACCAGGAAGTCCTCGCGCAGGTCGGCCAGCACACGCTCGCCGAGCACCGAGCCCCGCATCCGGGACCAGCCGGTGAAGGCGGACTGCACCGCCAGCGCCAGCAGGTACCAGCCGACCGCCACCGCGATGGTGGCCTCGGCGGTGCCGGTGGCCAGCGACTCGACCAGGCTGCCGAGCACCCACGGCCCGACCAGCCCGGCCAGGGTGGCCATCGAGTGCAGCGAGACCACGGCGGCGAACCCGCTCCGGTGCCGCCGCGCCAGCACCCCCAGGTACCGCCGCACGGCGGCCGGGGAGCCGACCGGCAGGGTGGTGGCCGGCCCCTGCTCCTGATGGACGGGGGGCTTCATGACGTGCTCCTCACGTACGGGGTCGGACGGTTGACGACGGTGCTCATACCTGCGCGGCCCCCTCCATCTGCGCGGCCTCCTCGTCCCGGGTGACCACGGCCCGGTAGCCGGGTTCGGTGCGCATCAGGTCACCGTGCCGACCGGCCGCGACCGCCCGGCCCCCGCGCAGCAGCACCACCCGGTCCGCCTGGTCCAGCAGCAGCGGACTGGTCGCGAACACCACGGTGGTGCGCCCCGCCCGGATCTCCCGCAGGCCGGTGGCGATCCGGGACTCGGTGTGGGCGTCCACCGCGCTGGTGGGCTCGTCCAGTACCAGGACGGGCGGATCGGCCCGCAGCGCGCGGGCCAGGGCGAGCCGCTGGCGCTGCCCGCCGGAGAGCGAGCGCCCGCGTTCGGTGATCCGGGCGAGCATCGGGTCGCCCGCGCACTCCGGCGAGCCGTCCACCAGCGCCTCCAGCACGTCCTCGGAGCGGGCCGCGGCGAGCGCCTCGGCCACCGGGACCCGGCCGGAGGACGGGATGTCCAGCAACTCGGCCAGCGTGCCGGAGAGCAGCACCGGCTCCTTGTCATGGACCAGCACCGCCGCCCTGGCCTCGACCAGCGGCACGGTGTCCAGCGCGGTGCCGCCGAGCCGGACGGAGGGCAGCTCCGGCTCGCCCTCGGCCGAGGGGACGTGGCCGCCGAGCCGCTCGGCGAGCGCCCCGGCGAAGTCCGGGTCCCCGCAGACCACCGCGGTCAGCTCGCCGGCCCGGGCGGTCAGCCCGGTGGCCGGGTCGTGCAGGTCGGACCTGCCCGGCCGGGTCAGCGCGCCCTCGGCCGCGCCACTGGTCCGGCTGAGCGAGAGCACCCGCACGGCCCGTCCGGCGGAGACCCGGGCAACGCTCCAGGCGTGCGCGGCCTCGCCCAGGATCCGCAGCGGCGCGGCCAGGAAGGCGGTCGCGCCGTACACCGCGATCAGGGTGCCCACGCCGAGCTCGCCGGAGGCGGCCAGCCGGGCGCCGTACCACGTCACCCCGACCACGAACAGGCCCGGCAGCAGCACCTGTTGGGCCTGCATCAGCGACCACAGCCGGGCCGAGCGCACCGCCGCCGCGCGGACCTTCTGGGAGGCCGCCCGGTACCGCTCCAGGAAGAGTTCCTCACCGCCGATCCCGCGCAGCACCCGCAGCCCGGCGACGGTGTCGGCGGCCAGTTCGGTGGCCTTGCCGCCGAGTTCGCGCTGCTTCTCGTAGCGCCGCTCGAACGGCCCGATCAGCGGCCAGACCGAGGCGGCCAGGACCGGGACACCGAGCAGCACCCCGATCCCGAGCACCGGCTCGACCACCAGCACCACCGAGCTGACGACCAGCCAGACGATCACCGCGGCCCTGACCCGGGCCACCAGTTCGACGTACCAGCCGATCCGCTCGACGTCCCCGCTGCCGACCGCGACCACCTCGCCGGTGGCGATCCGCCGGGACAGCCCGGCGCCGAGGTGCGAGGCCTGCCCGGCCACCAACTGCCGTACGTGGCAAGCGGCGTGGATCCAGTTCCAGACCGCCTGCCGGTGCAGCAGCACGGTGCCCACCGACGCGGTGGCGGACAGCAGCAGCGCGAGCGCGCCGGCCCGCCAGATTCCGCCGGCGTCGCCGTCGAGGACGGCCTGCACACCGTGCCCGAGCGGTATCGGCAGCGCGGCCTGGGCGCCCATCTCGACCAGCGCCCAACAGGTGGCGCGGATCTGACCGCGCCGCTGGGCGCGCTGCAGCCAGCGCAGGAAGGCCAGGGGTGAGGAGAGGTCGGGACTGCCGGGGTCGGCCAGCGGCAGGGGGGTGAGCGGCATGACACTCCGATGCGAAGGGTGCGGGAGGTACTGGAGGTGCAAGACACGCAGGACGTGCGGGACACGCAGGAGGTGCGGAAAGTGCGGAGTCGCAGGGGCGGGGAGGTGCGCGGACACGGCGGCGCGAAGGAGCACGACTGCCCCGGGGGCGCACGACCACCGGAGCCGGCCGCGCACGAACGCGCGCAGCCCGTACGGAGGGCCGCCCCGCTCACGCACCGGAACGGGCAGCGGACGTGCGGCGCACTGGCGCGGCGACGTCGACGCGTCCGGTGGGGGCGCCGGACGGGCGGGGGATGGGTACGAAGGACCCGGGTCTCAGGAGGTCATGCCCGCGAGCCTGCCAAGCCCGGTGTGACCCGCGCAACAGGTTTTCCGCCGCCTCGTCCGCGCCACTCCCGCAGTACGGCCCCGGCGCACGCCACGCCGTCGTAAAGCTTCGCCAAAGATTCCCCCGAACGGCGGGAACAATGGTGCCGGGGTGCCAGTTGCCCCCACTGGAACCAACGGACAACCAGGAAGGCACCCCTTCCCCGTGAGCAACATCCCCAGCGTCACCCTGAACGACGGCGCGAAGATCCCCCAGCTCGGCTTCGGCGTGTGGCAGGTCGAGGACGCCCAGGCCACCCCCGCCGTGCGCACGGCGATCGAGGCGGGCTACCGCTCGATCGACACCGCGGCGATCTACGAGAACGAGGTCGGCACCGGCGCGGCCATCACCGAGGCACTGGCGGGCGGCCTCGCCCGCGAGGACCTCTACGTCACCACCAAGCTGTGGAACTCCGGCACCCGCGACTGGTCCGGCGAGCAGGGCCGCGACGCGGTGCTGCGCGAGTTCGACGCCTCCCTGGAGAAGCTCGGCCTCGACTACCTCGACCTGTACCTGATCCACTGGCCGCGCCCGATGCACGGCACCTTCCTGAACGTCTGGAAGGCCCTGGAGCAGCTGAAGGAGGGCGGCCGGGTCAGGTCGATCGGCGTCTCCAACTTCGGCCCCGAGCAGCTGACCCGCCTGCTGGACGAGGCCTCGGTCGTCCCGGTGCTGAACCAGGTCGAGCTCCACCCGTACTTCCCGCAGGAGGAGCTGCGCGCCTTCCACGCCGAGCACGGCATCGCCACCGAGGCGTGGAGCCCGCTGGGCCAGGGCGGGGACCTGCTCGCCGAGCCCGCGCTGGCGAAGATCGCCGAGAAGCACGGCCGCACGGTCGCCCAGGTGGTGCTCCGCTGGCACCTGCAGAGCGGCGTGATCGCCATCCCGAAGTCGGTCACCCCGTCGCGCATCCGGGAGAACCTCGACGTCACCGGTTTCGAGCTGGACGCCGAGGACATCGCGGCCATCGCCGGTGTCGCCACCGGCAAGCGGATCGGCCCGGACCCGCAGGGGTTCGACTGGAACTGACGTCCGCCGTGGGGGCGCCGGCCGATCAGGCCCGGCGCCCCCGACAACGACAGTCCTGACTGTCGGTCATATCGAAGTACCGCTCATTCCCCGCAGGGACGAGCGGCACTTCGGTGTGTCCGGATTCACCAACGCCAACGGTCGGCCGTTGCCGACGGCCGTGAGCGTCAGGAACTTTGGTGAATCGTTTTGGCTGTTGTTACCAAAGCTTGGGCTAGAGCCTGCCCGCCTTGGCGATGAGCGCGAGCGCCGCCTCGTGCTCCTCCACCGCCAGCGGCGCGAGCAGCAGCCGCTGGACTTCGGCCACCCCGGCGGCCGAGCGGTGCAGCAGGTCCTGGCCCGCCGGTGACAGCGAGAGCAGGTTGCGCCGCCCGTCCGAGGGGTCGCGCCGACGCTGCACCAGACCGCGGCGCACCAGCCGGCTGACCATCTCGGCCATCGTGGCCTTGTCCAGCGAGGCCAGCTCGCCGACCGTGCGCTGGTCCGCGCCCGGCTCCTGCTCCAGCGCGTCCAGCACGGCGTACTGCGGAGCCGTCAGCTCCGCACCGACGTGCTCCGACCAGAGCTTGGTGTGCACCTGCTGGCCGACCCTGATCAGGTAGCCGATCGCCCGCTGGGCGTCCAGTATCGGCCGCGCATCGGTGAAGACAGCGACGGCCGCGGGTTCCAGCCTGGCTATCTTGGCCATCACCCGGACGATCTCGACCTGCTCGTCCGGCGTGAGCGGCTCGAACAGCACCCGCTGGACGCGGACCACACCACCGGTGGCCTCGCGCACCGCCTGGGCGCCGCTCTGCGAGAGGGCGAGCAGTTTGCGCCGGCCGTCGGCCGGGTCGCGCCTTCGCAGCACGAGGCCGCGGCGGACCAGCCGCGCGACCATCTCGGCCATCGTGGCCTTGTCGAGCGAGGCACGCTCGCCGACGGTCCGCTGGTCCGCGCCCGGTTCGAGGGCGAGCACCAGCAGGACGGCGAACTGCGGAGCCGTGAGATCGGCTCCGACGTGCTCCGACCACAGCCGGGTGTGGACCTGCTGTGCAACGCGAATGAGGTGTCCGGGCGACTGCTGCAGTCGCGCGGACACGCGGGTTGTCGGGATCTCCCCCAGCACCATGTATCCGTCCCGATGTCACACCCGGTGTGTGTGGGACACCCGGGTGGGGCAGTAACGGCGAGTGGGCGTCCAGCTATGAGGGAGGGCGCTCCAGCCGTGCAGCCGGTGGCTGCTGGCGGACACTATACAAACGGCTGGCCCTTGCTGGCAGGCAGGGGCGGATAGTAGACGCAGGTTCGGCAACATTGGCATATTTACGCGCTGCCACACTGTTGCAGTAACCCGTTCTCAGCAGAAAGCCGACCGGTCGGTCCTTACCGACCGTCACCTGCGCCTCTCCACCCTGGTCGCCTCCCCTACCCGCCGGTAGGGTATGGGCACCCTCTCCGGGGGCACTCCCCCGGAGGCACCCCCGAGAGAGACGAGAGCGCGCATGACCGAGCAGAGCACCGCCCCCCGGGTCGCGGTCGTCACCGGCGCCGCCCGCGGCCTGGGCGCCGCCACCGCCGTCCGGCTGGCCGCGGACGGCTACGCGGTGGCCGTCCTGGACCTGGACGAGGCCGCCGGCAAGGACACCGTCGACCGGATCACCGCCGCCGGCGGGCGGGCCCTGGCCGTCGGCGCCGACGTCTCGGACGCCGAGCAGGTCCAGGCCGCCGTCGACCGCGTGGCCGCCGAGCTGGGCGCGCCGGTCGTGCTGGTCAACAACGCGGGCGTACTCCGCGACAACCTGCTCTTCAAGATGTCCGAGTCCGACTGGGACACGGTCATGAACGTGCACCTGCGCGGCGCCTTCCTGATGACCCGCGCGGTGCAGAAGCACATGGTCGACGCCGGCTTCGGCCGCATCGTCAACCTGTCCTCCTCGTCCGCCCAGGGCAACCGCGGCCAGGCCAACTACTCGGCCGCCAAGGCCGGCCTGCAGGGCTTCACCAAGACTTTGGCCATCGAGCTGGGCAAGTTCGGCATCACCGCCAACGCCGTCGCCCCCGGCTTCATCGCCACGGACATGACAGCGGCCACCGCGGCCCGGGTCGGCATGGACTTCGAGGACTTCAAGCGGGCCGCGGCCTCCCAGATCCCGGTCCAGCGGGTCGGCGAACCCGAGGACGTCGCCAACACCATCGCCTTCCTGGCCGGCGAGGGCGCCGGCTTCGTCTCCGGCCAGGTGATCTACGTCGCGGGCGGCCCCCTCGACTGAGCACGGAACCTACACAGGGTTACCACGGGGTGGGAAGCCGGGCGAACCGGCCTCCCACCCCGGTTTCTTTACCGGGGCTTTTGAAGAATCATTCGAAGACCACACTGGCATTCGATCCTGGAATACTGGATATCACTCCCCGAGCCACCCGCCGACGGCCCGATTGTCGATTTCCCGGGGAAATGACAATTCCCTCCGGAATAGCCTCGGCCAGATGGGTATGGTCACCCCGTGCAATCCAGAAGTACCGCCGCTCGCATTCCGCGCCAGGGTCCGGAACGCCGCAGCGCCGACCGTCGGGAACTCCCGGGCCCCGACCGTGCTCCCGACCGGGTCCCCGGCCCGACCACCGGCCCCGGCCCGACCACGCCCGGCCCGACCGACCTCGGCCGAGCCACCGGCCCCGGCCCGGCCGCCACCGCCCCCGGCGAACCCGGCTGGCCCCCGATGAGCCGCCGCCGAGCCGCCCTGTTCGCCGCCACCTTCGCCGCCTACCTCCTGGTGCTGGCCGGCGTCCTGCTCAACACCGACCTGGTCGACCTCGACTGGTCGGTCCGCCTGCTGCGCCCCTATGACCGGTGGCCCAGCCTGGAACCGCTGCTCAACACCTGGGTGGTCGCCGGCCAGCGCGGCCCCAGCGCCATCGCCGCCTTCGCCTGGCTCCTCTGGCGCGCCCACCGTCTCGGCCGACTGCGCCCGCTGCTGGTGATGGGCGTCGCCCTGCTGCTGCTCAACGTCACGGTCGGCGCGGTCAAGATCGTCACCGGCCGGCTCGGCCCGCACTACGCCCAGTACGTCGGCTCGCCCGAGCTGTTCTCCGGCGGCACCATCTTCCCCTCAGGCCACACCGCCAACGCCGTGGTCACCTGGGGCGTGCTCGCCTACCTCGCGGTCCGCTGGCGGCGCACCGGCACCGTGATCGCCGCCGCCACCGCCTGCTCGATCGGCCTGACCACGGTCTACCTGGGCACCCACTGGGTCTCCGACGTGCTGGCCGGCTGGGCCGCCGGACTGCTGGTCCTGCTCTCGCTGCCGCTGCTGGAACCCCTGGTCGCCGTCGCCGAACAGCGGCTCCACCGCCGGTTCGCGCGGTGAACGCGCTGAACGCGCTGAACGCGCTGAGCACGCTGGAGCGCGTCGAGCACACCGAGCCCCGCCGCACGGCCGACGCCTACCCCTCCCAGCTGCGCTCGACCACGCCGTTGCGCACCGTGAGGTTCAGCCGCCCCTCCCGGTACTCCATGGTCATCAGCTGCCCCGGCTCCAGCACCCGGACCGAGGCCCAGCCGTGCCGCCGGGCGAGTTCCCGGGCCCGCTCGATCCGCAGGCCCGCGTAGCCCTCGGCGTCCTCCCCCGTCGTGCCCGCGTCCCCGGCGTCCGACCCCGTCATCGTGCCTCCCCGGCTCTCCCCCACGGACGTACGCTGGAATGGTAGCCCTCACCCGCGCGCCCCGGAGGTGAACGAGCATGCGCACCACGACCCCTCGGCGACGGTGGCGCAGCGGCACCGAGCCGGCCACCGCCCGCAGCGACCTCAAGCTCCGCTACCTGCTCTCGCTGATCTTCACCCCGCTGTTCGCGCTGGGGACGGCGGGCTTCGCGCTGTGGGCGGCCTCCTCCCCGGTCGACGGCGCGCCCAGCCGGGGCACCCTCACCGGCTTCGCGATCGCCCTCGGGCTGCTCACCCTGTTCGCCGTCGTCGATCTCGTGGTGGTCGTCCGGCGCCGCCGGACCGAGCTCTGACGCGGTGTCTCCCACGGAGTGGGAAGTCGGCCCGTCCGACTTCCCACTCCACACGGCGTTACCGGTTTCCGACCGCCTGCTTCACCAGCGTCCGCCCGAAGTCCCACATCAGGCCGTTCCCCCGGTGCGCTTCGTCCATGATCTCGGTGAACGCGTCGACGAACCGGTCCACGTCCCGATCGGTGATGATCAGCGGCGGGATCAGCTTGATCACTTCCAGGTGGTCCCCGGACACCTGGGTCAGGATCCGGTGCCGCTGCAGCAGCGGGACGACCACCATCTGCGCGAACAGCCCCTTGCGTGCCGCCTGCAGGGCCGTCCAACCGGTGCGTAGCTTCAGCGACTTGGGCCGGCCGAACTCGATGCCGATCATCAGCCCGCGGCCGCGCACCTCGGCGAGCAGCTCGTACCGGTCGACCAACGCCGTCAGCCGCTCGCGGAACCGGTCGCCGACCTGCCGGGCGTTCTCCACCACCTTCTCCTCGCGCATCACCTCCAGGGTCGCCAGCCCGGCCGCCATCGCCTGGGCGTTGGACCCGAAGCTGGCCGAGTGCACCAGCACCCGGTCCATCGAGGAGTACACCTTCTCGAAGATCCAGCTCTTGCCGAGCGTCGCCCCGATCGGCACGTACCCGCCGGAGAGCGCCTTGGCCGCGCACACCAGGTCGGGCAGCACGCCGTCCTCGTGCTGGTAGGCGAAGAACTCGCCGGTGCGCCCGATCCCGGTCTGCACCTCGTCGCAGATCAGCAGCGCCTTGTGCTCGTGCAGCAGCGCCTGGGCGGCCCGCAGCCAGCCGGGCGGCGGCGCCTGGACGCCCTTGCCCTGGATCGGCTCGACGATCAGCGCGGCGACGTCGCCGCGCTTCAACTCCTTGGCCAGCGCTTCGATGTCGCCCAGCGGGATGGCGGTGTCCGGCAGCAGCGGGTCGAAGCCCTTGCGGAAGCCGTTCTCCCCGTTGACCGACAGCGAGCCGGTGGTCAACCCGTGGAAGGCGTGGTCGGCGTAGAGGACGCGCTTGCGGCCGGTGGCGTAGCGGGCGAACTTCAGCGCGGTCTCCACCGCCTCGGTGCCGCTGTTGCCGAAGAACACCCGGTCCAGCCCGGGCGCGTACGACAGCAGCCGCTCGGCGAGCAGCCCGGGCAGCGGCGAGCAGTCGAAGCGGACCAGGTCCGGGAGGTCCAGGTCCATCACCTGCTGGACCGCCGAGCGCACCGCCGGGTGGTGCCGGCCGAGCGCGAAGATGCCGAAGCCGGCCAGCATGTCGAGGTACTCGTTGCCCTCGGCGTCGTAGAAGTACTGGCCCTCCGCGCGCTCGTAGTACTTGTCGAAGCCGATGGCGTGGAGCATCCGCGGCAGCTGCGGGTTGAGGTAGCGGCTGTGCAACTCGTAACGCTCACCGCCGCGTTCGGCGAGGAGGGCGGCGAGGTCGAAGGCGGGGCGGTCGGGGTCAGCCGGCATGGCGCGGGTTCGCTCCTCGGGTCGGTAGCAGGTTCTTGGCGAAGACGGCGGTCTGGGCCGCGACCCCGGTGCCGGTCAGGCCGGCCTCCTCCAGGATCTCGCCGCGGGCGGCGTGGCCGAGGAACTCCTGCGGCAGGCCGAGCACCCGGACCGGGACGTCCACGTCGGCGTCGCGCAGCGCCTGGGCGACGGCCGAACCCACGCCGCCGGTACGGCCGTTGTCCTCGACGGTGACCACCAGCCGGTGGGCGGCGGCGAGTTCGGCCAGCGCCGGATCGACGGGCTTGACCCAGCGCGGGTCGACCACGGTCGCGGTGAAGCCCTCGGCGAGCAGCAGCCGGGCGGCGTCCAGGCAGGCGGCGGCGGTGGCGCCGACGGCGACCAGCAGGATCTCCGGTGCCGGTCCGGTGCGCAGCAGCACGTCCGTGCCGCCGATCCGTTCGACCGCCTTGACCACCGGCCCGACGTTGCCCTTGGGGAAGCGCACCACGGTCGGCGCGTCCTCGACCTCGACGGCCTCGCGCAGCTGGGCCCGCAGCTGTTCGGCGTCGCGCGGCGCGGCGAGCCGCAGCCCGGGGACGACCTGGAGGATCGACAGGTCCCACATGCCGTTGTGCGAGGCGCCGTCGGAGCCGGTCACCCCGGCCCGGTCGAGCACGAAGGTGACGCCCAGCCTGTGCAGGGCGACGTCCATCAGGACCTGGTCGAAGGCCCGGTTCAGGAACGTCGCGTACACCGCCACCACGGGGTGCAGCCCGCCGGTGGCCAGGCCCGCCGCGCTGGTGACGGCGTGCTGCTCGGCGATCCCGACGTCGAAGGTCCGGTCCGGGTACGCCTTGGCGAAGGGCGCCAGCCCGACCGGCTGGAGCATCGCCGCGGTGATCGCCACCAGGTCGGTCCGCTCGCCGCCGAGCGCGAGCAGTTCCTCGCCGAACACCGAGGTCCAGGAGACCCCGGCGCTGGGCGAGATCGGCAGGCAGGTGTACGGGTCGATCGGGTTGACGGCGTGGAAGCGGTCCGCCTCGTCCTGCTCGGCGGGCCGGTAGCCGCGCCCCTTGACGGTCAGGCAGTGCACGATGACCGGGCCGCCGAAGTTCCGGGCCTGGCGCAGCGCCTGCTCGACCGCGCCCAGGTCGTGGCCGTCGATCGGCCCGAGGTACTTGAGCCCTAGGTCCTCGAACATGCCCTGCGGCGCGAAGGCGTCCTTGAAGCCCTTCTTGGCGCCGTGTAGCGCGTCGAAGATCGGCTGGCCGACCAGCGGGGTGCGCTGCAGCGCCTCCTTGCCGAGTGCGAGGAAGCGCTCGTAGCCCTGGGTGGTGCGCAGGGTGGCCAGGTGGTTGGCGAGGCCGCCGATGGTCTTGGCGTAGGAGCGCTCGTTGTCGTTGACGACGATGACCAGCGGCCGCTCACGGGCCTCGGCGATGTTGTTGAGCGCCTCCCAGGCGAGCCCGCCGGTGAGCGCGCCGTCGCCGATCACCGCGACGGTGTGCCGGTCGTGCTGACCGAGCAGCTGGGCGGCCTTGGCGAGCCCGTCGGCGTAGGAGAGCGCGGTGGAGGCGTGCGAGTTCTCGACCAGGTCGTGCTCGGACTCGGCCCGCGAGGGGTAGCCGGACAGGCCGCCCTTCATCCGCAGCTTGGAGAAGTCCTGCCGGCCGGTGAGCAGCTTGTGGACGTAGCTCTGGTGGCCGGTGTCGAAGACGATCCGGTCGTACGGCGAGTCGAAGACCCGGTGCAGCGCGATGGTGAGCTCCACCACGCCGAGGTTGGGCCCGAGGTGGCCGCCGGTGCGGGTGACGGCGTCGATCAGGAAGTCGCGGATCTCGTCGGCGAGCAGCGGCAGTTCGGCGGCGGGGAGCTTGCGCAGCTCGGCCGGGGACGTGACGCGGGAGAGCAGTGCCATGGGTACACCTCACGACTCGGAGCGGTGCGGTGGTGCCTCCGCCCGGCGGGGCGGGGCCGGCCCGGGCACGACGGCCCGGACCGGACGGGAACTCTGGGCGGGGACCCAGGGCGGGAACTCTGGGCAGGACGGCTTCGGGGCGGGCGGTGCCCGGCCCGGGCTCAGCGCACGCGCTTGGAGCTGACGGTCTCGGTGATGGCGCGCAGCGACTGCTGGAGCGAGCCCATGGTGGCGAGGACGGCGGTCGGCTCGTAGCCGCAGTGGGCCATGCAGTTCTCGCAGCGCGGGTCCTTGCCGCGCCCGTACTTGCTCCAGTCGGTCTTCTCGACCAGCTCGCGGTAGGTCGGCACGTAGCCGTCGGCCATCAGGTAGCAGGGCCGCTGCCAGCCGAACAGCGAGTAGTTGGGGATGCCCCAGGGGGTGCACTCGAAGTCGGCCTTGCCCTCCAGGAAGTCCAGGAAGAGCGGGCTGTGGTTGAGGCGCCAGCGCTTGCGGTTGCCGCCGGCGAAGGCTTTGCGGAAGAGCTCGCGGGTCTGCTCGACGCCGAGGAAGTGCTCCTGGTCGGGGGCCTTCTCGTAGGCATAGGCCGGGGAGATCATCATCTCGTCGACCTGCAGCTCGTCGTTGAGGTAGTCCATCACGTCGATGACGGTCTGCGGGGTGTCGGTGTTGAAGAAGGTGCTGTTGGTGGTGACCCGGAAGCCGCGGCGCTTCGCCTCCTTGATCGCCGCCACCGCCTCGTCGAAGGTGCCCTCCTTGGCCACCGACTCGTCGTGCCGCTCGCGCAGCCCGTCGATGTGCACGGCGAAGGTGAAGTACGGCGAGGGCTTGAACTTGTCCATCTTCTTGCGCATCAGCAGCGCGTTGGTGCAGAGGAAGACGTACTTGCGGCGCTCCACCAGCTGCCGGACGATCTCGTCGATCTGCGGGTGCATCAGCGGCTCGCCACCGGCGATCGAGACCATCGGGGCACCCGACTCCAGGACCGCGCCGACCGCCTGGGCGACGGGCATCCGCTGCTTGAGGACGCCTGCCGGGTGCTGGATCTTGCCGCAGCCCTCGCAGGCGAGGTTGCAGGCGAACAGCGGTTCCAGCTCGACGATCAGCGGGAACTTGTCCCGTCGCTTGAACAGCTTCTGCTGCATCAGGTAAGTGCCGACCCGCACGGTCTGGCGCAACGGCATGGCCATGGCTAGCTCGCCTCCTGGGGGAGCGTCGAGGATGTGGGGTGGTTCAGGTCTGCGGAGCGGGGGCGGGGGCCGGGCTCCTGTCGGTACCAGTCGACCAGGGCGGGCACCGTCGCCCGCAGGGTCCGCCACGCGCGCACCCCGGCCGGCAGCGTGCCCGGCCGCAGCAGCTCGTGCTCGGGGGTGTCCACCACCACCCGCAGCACGGCGACGGGCAGCACCGGGCGCACCTCCCGCAGCGCGGCCAGCACGGCGGCGGCCTCCATGTCGACGGCGAGCGCCCCCTGCAGGTGCAGGGCGCGCCGCTCGATGCCGCGCACCACGTGGTCGGCGGTGTGGTGCACCCCGGTGTGCGCGGTCAGGCCCTGCTCCTTGAGCGCCCGGGCCAGGTCCGGCCCGGAGTCGACCGGGTAGAGGTGGCCCTCGGCGTCGCGCACGCCGTCCGCGGCCACCACGTCGCCCGGGGCCACGCCCGGTCCGACGGCGGCGCCGAAGCCGGCCACCACGACCGCGCCGTAGCAGCCCGGGGCGGAGCCGAGCAGCCGCCGCACGGCCGTCCCGGCTCGCCGCCGGCCGACCCCGGTGCGCACCAGCACCGGGGGCCCGCCCGCCGCGCCGCGCCAGTCACCCCCGCGCAGGGCCCACACCTCGGGGCCCAGCGCGCAGAGCACCAGCAGCGGGGCGGTGGTCACCGCGAGGCCCCGATCGCCGGGGTGCCGCCGGGCTTCACCATGCCGGGGCTGCCGTTGAGGTAGCGGCCGAGCGCGGTGACCGGGAAGACCAGCCGGTACAGGTGGTAGTTGATGGAGAAGTCCCACGGGAAGCCGGTGCCGGTGAACTGCGGTTCGTCCCAGGTGCCTTCGGGCAGCTGGGTGCGCACCAGCCACTCCACCCCGCGCTCCACCGCCGGGGTGGCCCGGCCGTCCGGGCCCTCGCCGGCCGCGAGCAGCGCCATCAGCGCCCAGGCGGTCTGCGAGGCGGTGGAGTCGCCGCGCCCGGCCCAGTGCGCCGGGTCGTCGTAGGAGCGCATGTCCTCGCCCCAGCCGCCGTCGGCGTTCTGCCGGTCCTCCAGCCAGCGCACCGCCCGGCGGATCGCCGGGTGCTCGTCCGGGACGCCTGCCGCGACCAGGGCGGGCAGCACCGAGCCGGTGCCGTAGATGTAGTTGGTGCCCCAGCGGCCGAACCAGGAGCCGTCCGCCTCCTGGTTGCGCAGCAGCCACTCGATGCCGCGCCGGGTGCGCGGGTCACGGGCCCGGCCGGTCTCGGCGAGCATCTCCACCACGTGGGCGGTGACGTCCGCGGACGGCGGGTCGACCACCTCGCCGAAGTCGCAGAACGGCAGCTTGTTCGGCAGCAGGCTGGTGTTGTCGACGTCGAAGGCGCCCCAGGCGCCGTTCTTGGACTGCATGCCGAGGTTCCACAGCACGCCGCGGTCCACCGCTGCGTCGACCTTGCCCTGGTCGGGGTGGGCGACCCGGCGCAGCGCCAGCACCACCTCGGCGGTGTCGTCGATGTCGGGGTAGGTGTCGTTCTCGAACTCGAAGGCCCAGCCGCCGGCCGGGAGGCCGGGCCGCTGGACGGACCAGTCGCCCGGCTTGCGGATCTCCTCGCCGAGCATCCAGTCGACGGCGGAGACCAGCGCCGGGTGGTCGGCCGGCAGGCCGGCGTCGACCAGCGCGATGGTGGCCAGGCAGGTGTCCCAGACCGGGGACTGGCAGGCCTCCATCCAGCGCATGCCGTCCTCGGTGTGCACGGTGAAGCGGTCGAAGGAGGAGAGCCCGGCCTTCATCACCGGGTGCTCCAGCTCGTAGCCCTCCAGGTGCAGGGCGATCAGCGAGTAGACGGCCGGCGGCTGGATGCCGCCCCAGCAGCCGTCGGCCTCCTGGCGCTCGACGATCCAGCGGCAGGCCTGGGCGACGGCGAGGCGGCGCAGCGGTCGGACGGCCCGGTGGTGGTAGGCGTGCAGCACCTTGTCCAGGCGCTCGAACAGGCCGTCCCAGCTGGTGGCGGGAGCGAGCGGCCGGTCGGGGTACGGGTGGTCCGGGTCGGTGTGCAGCTCGGTGAGCGCGAAGGGGGCCGGACGGACCGGGCGGTGGGCCGAGACGACGGTCAGCGGGACGATGGTCTGGCGGGCCCAGCAGCCGAAGGCGTAGATGTTCAGCGGCAGCCACTTGGGCAGGAAGATGATCTCGGGCGGCATCTCGGGCAGCCGCTCCCACGGCCACCAGCCGAAGAGCGCGAGCCAGATCCGGGTGAACACCCGGGCGGCCGCGATGCCCCCGGTGGAGCGGACGTAGCGCGCGGCGGCCAGCATGTGCGGGGCGTCGGGGTCGTCGCCGGCGAGCTTGAGGGCGACGTACGCCTCGACGGTGGTGGACAGTTCGGCCGGTCCGCCGTGGAAGGTGGCCCAGGTGCCGTCCTCCCGCTGCTGGGAGCGGATCCACTCGGCGGTGGCCCGGGTCTGCTCCTCCGTCCTGATGCCCAGGAACTGGCGGAGCAGTAAGTCCTCGGCGTCCATGGTGACGTTGGTCTCCAGGTCGCCCTTCCACCAGCCCTCGGAGGACTGCAGCGAGAGCAGGTGGGTGGTGGCGCGCGCGAGGGCCTCGCGCGCGTCGCCGGGCTGCCGGTCCGCCTCACCGACCGGCCGCGGCCGGTCGGTGTCCTCGGGCTGCCACGGCCCCGTGCCCAGCAGGGCCGGGGGGCGGTCGCCCACCGCGACCGGCTCGGAATCGTACTCAGGGTCGAGCCGGCCGTCCGCGGTTGCTGTCAACGTAACGTCACCTCTCTCGTACCACCACGAATTCGGCGAGTGCGACGAAGTGCTCCCGCACCCCGTCGGACATGGGCACCTCGTCCAGGGCGGCGAGGGCAGTCGTGTGCTGGCGGCGGGCCTCCTCCTGGGTCCAGGCTCGACCGCCGGCCTCCTCGATCAGCGCGGCCCGGGCTGCCAGCTCGGGCTCGCTCTCCTCGCCCCGGCCCTTCGGGTCCGCGAGCTGTCCGGCCAGCCGGCGCGAGGCGGCCCCGCCCTCGGCGAGGGCGGCGGCGACCGGCAGGGACTTCTTGCGCTGACGCAGGTCGCCCCAGTGCGGCTTGCCGGTGACCTCGGTCGCGCCCCAGATGCCCAGCAGGTCGTCCACCGCCTGGAAGGCCAGGCCCAGGTGGTGGCCGTAGCGCTGGAGCGCGTCGGAGACCTTGTCGTCGGCCCCGGCCAGGACGGCGCCGATCGCCGAGGCGGCGGCCAGCAGGGCCGCCGTCTTGCCGCCCTCCATCTCCAGGCATTCGGCGACGGTGACGCTGTCGCGCTGTTCGAAGGCGACGTCCATCGCCTGGCCGTCGATCAGCCGGCGGGTCGCCGTGGTGAGCAGCCGGACGGCGCGCGCGGCGTCGGCGGGGCTCGCGCCACCGGTCACCGCGGCGTCGAGCAGTACCTCCGTGCCGAGCGTCGCCAGGGCGTCGCCGACCAGGATCGCCTGGGCCGGTCCGAAGACCGTCCAGGCGGTGGCCCGGTGCCGACGGGTCTCGTCACCGTCCATCAGATCATCATGAAGGAGAGAGAAGTTGTGCACCAGCTCAACCGCCACCCCGCCGGGCACGCCCACCTCGGCCGCCGCACCGGCGGCCTGGGCGGACAGCAGCGCCAGCGCGGGCCGCACGGCCTTGCCGCCGTCGCCCTCCACCGGGGTGCCGTCCCGGTCGATCCAGCCGAAGTGGTACGCCGCGACGGTGTCCATCGGTGCGGCCAGACGGGCGACAGTGGCCCGGAGCGGCGGAGTGCAGAGCGTACGGCTGCGGGCGAGCAGCTCCGGCACCGAGACCGGTTCGGCGTGCGCCGTGCCTCCGACGGCGAAGCCGGTGCGTGACTCCACGTGCGTTCCCTCTCCCTCGTGGTGCCGGACCGCACGGGGCGGCCGGGTGCTGTCGGTGCGGCTGGTGCCAGTGCGAGTGGTGCCAGTGCGAGTGGTGCCGGAGCGAACGGTGTCGGTACGGCCGATGGGGCCGACGGTACGCCCGTCGGCTCTGGCGGGCTCCCCGGCGACGGGACCCGCCGTCACCTCGGCCACCGCCCGTCGGCCCGGTCCACGGGCACCCGGGTGCCGGCGGCGGCGAGCACGGCGTCGGCCGCGGCGTGGCCGCTGCGCACGGCGCCCTCCATGGTCGCGGGCCAGCCGGTGGCGGTCCACGCCCCGGCCAGCAGCACGCCGGGAACGCCGGTCGCGGCCGACGGCCGCAGTGCGGCGCTGCCGGGGGCCCCGTCGAAGGTGGCGGTGCGTTCCCGGGTGACGAAGAAGTCCAGCACCTCGGCGCCGGCGGCGGCCGGGAGCAGCCGGGCCAGCTCGGGCAGGTAGCGGTCGCGCAGTTCGGCGACCGGCAGGTCGATCTCGTCCTGGACGGCGGACTGCGAGAGCGCCAGGTACTGGGCGCCGGGGTGGGCGCGGCCGACCGAGGTGCCGGCCAGGCCGGAGTGGGTGGTGCGGTCGAACACCCACTGGACCGGGCTGCCGAGCGCGGCGAAGAACGGCCGGCGCAACACCTTGCGGTCGTAGACCACGTGCACGTTGAGGATCGGCGTGGTGCCGAGGTCCTCCAGCCGGTGCGGGACGGCCCCCGGCGGCAGCAGGGCGGCCGCGGTGTCCTGGGCGCCGGCCAGCACGACGGTGTCGGCGGTGAGCAGCGTCCCGTCCCCCAGCTGGCCGCCCTCCAGCCGGACGGCGTGCTGGGGTGTGGCCGGCTTGAGTTCCGCGACCCGGGCGCGCAGCAGCACCCGCACGCCGGCGCGTTCCAGCTCCGCGAGCGCCCGGTCGTGGTGGATCACGCCGAGCGGGACGGCGGCGATGCCGATGTCGGAGGCCCCCGGGTCGGAGAGCAGCCCGGTCTTGAACACCATCGCCGCCAGCGCCAGCGACACCTGGTCGGCCCGGGCGTTCAGGGTGGCGACGCCGACCAGGTCCCAGAGCGCGGCCGTGGTGGCGGCGTTCTGCCCGTTGCGGCGCAGCCACTCGCCGAAGGAGAGCCCGTCCAGCGCCGGATCGGCGAGGTCCAGGCCCTTCAGGGCGAGCGCCCCGCGGACCACCCGGGCGCGGTCGGCCGGGGACAGGTGCGGGTACCGGGCGAGGCTGCCGGCCAGGTGCAGCGGGACGGGCAGGCCGGCCCGGCGCAGTCGGCCGAGGGTGCGCACCGGGGCCTGGTCGGGCCCGGTGACGGAGAGCACCGGGACGTCCAGGCGGTCCTGGAGGTGGGTCATCCGGGTGGCGCCGAGGCGCTCCAGCAGACCGCGGTAGGCGGTGCAGCAGCGCAGGAAGACGTGCTGGCCGTTGTCGACGGTCAGCTCGCCGCGCTGGAAGGAGAACGCGAGGCCGCCCAGCCGGGGGCGCCCCTCGGCGAGGGTCACGTCATGGCCGGCCTCGGCCAGTCGCAGTGCCGTGGTGATCCCGGCCAGGCCGCCGCCGACCACGACGGCGGCCGGGCGCGCGGCATCGGCTCGCCCGGTCATCAACCCTCCCCCTCGCACTCGCTGGACCGCCCGGCGGCGATCGCTGTGGCCGGCACTCTCGTGCTCGGCGTCGTGGTCAACACGGCCCCACCCGGATGTGATTCCCCGCTGACACAGCGTGACAGAACCGTGGCGAGAATCAAGAACGCCCCCCGGCGAGCCCGGAAAGCGCGACGTACGCCTTCTCCCAGCCCGGGAGCGAGACCCGGCCGCGCAGCACCGACTCCGGGTCGGCGGCGATCCGGCCGAGCAGCCGGTGGTAGATCCCGGCCATCGCGGCGGTGCAGGCGCGGCTGCGGCGGTCGAGCATCGGCAGCAGCCGCAGGCCCTCCTCGAAGGCGGCCTGGGCGCGGGCGGCCTCGAAGGCCACCAGTCCGGTGAAGTCGGCGCCGACCGGCGGCTTGGGCAGTGCGAAGCCCTGCTCGCAGCCGAACCGGACCAGGTCCTCGGCGGGCAGGTAGGTGCGGCCGGTCAGGGCGTCCTCGCGCAGGTCGCGCAGGATGTTGGTGAGCTGCAGGGCCAGCCCCAGGGTGTCCGCGTACTGCGCCCCGCGCTCGGGGTCGTCGCAGCCGTAGACGCCCAGCGAGAGCCGGCCGATGGCACCGGCCACGCAGCGGCAGTAGACCTTGAGCTCCTCGTACGTCTGGTACTCGGCGCCCTTGAGGTCCATCTCCACGCCGTCGATCAGCTCGTCGAAGCCGCCGAGCGGGATCGGGAAGCGCCGGGCCGCGTCGGCCAGGGCGACCTTGATCGGGTCGGTGTCGTCCTCGGCGACCGCACCGGAGTGGACCTCGTCCACCAGCTCCCGGGTGCGCACCAGCGCCTCGGCCTTGCGGTCGGCCGGGAGGTCGCCGTCGCCGATGTCGTCCACCCGACGGGCCAGCGCGTACAGCGCCGACATGGCCAGCCGCTTGGGCTCGGGCAGCAGGCGGATGCCGTAGCTGAAGTTGCGGGCCTGCAGTCCGGTGACTGCCTCGCAGTACCGGTACGCCGCCATGACCGGGGCCGACGCCAGTGGTGATGCCGCCACTCGGGCGTTCACCTTCCCTTCGCGAAGATGGCCGCCGCCTTCATTGCCAGGCGGCGCTTGTCCGGCTTCGCCTGCCGGGCGAGTACGTCGTACCCGGCGTCCTCGACGGCCGCCAGGGCCGCGTAGCCGCCTGCGGTGAATCCCGCGAGGAGCAGTCGAAGCCTCCCCCGAACCGTACCTACCAATGGTGCGCCGCGGTCGAGCAGGGTGCGGGCCCGCTCGGTCTCGAAGGCGATCAGTTCCCGGACGGCTCCGGTCGCGCGGGGGGCGGCGAGCTCCTCCTCCGAGACGCCGAAGCGTTCGAGGTCCTCGGCGGGGAGGTAGATCCGGCCGCAGGAGAGGTCCTCGGCCACGTCCTGGAGGTGTTCGACCAACTGGAGGGCGGTGCAGATCGCGTCGGAGAGGGCGATCCGCTCGGGGGTGGAGACGCCCGCGATGGCGAGCACCAGGCGGCCGACCGGATCGGCGGAGAGCGTGCAGTAGCCGACCAGGTCCTCATAGGTGGCGTAGCGGGCGGTGGTCTGGTCCACCCGGTTGGCCTCGATCAGACGGCGGAACGACTCGGGGGTCAGGCCGTGCCGGTCGACCACCGGGACGAGGGCGCTCAGCAACGGGTGGCGGGGCCGCTCGGCACCGCCGGAGCGCAGGGCCGTTTCGAACACCCGGTCGAGGTCGCGCTCCAGTCCGTCGAGCAGGGCGAGCCGGAAGGAGACCTCCGCCGGGCTCGGCGGGCCGGACTGGGCCGAAGGGGTGGCGGGGGGCTGCCGATCGACCCCGAGCAGGGCGGCGGTGGCGGCCGGATCGGCCAGGTCACCGTCGCCGGCGTCGTCGACCAGCCGGGCGAAGCCGTAGACGGCCATCAGGTCGTCGCGCCAGGCCGCGGGCAGGAAGAAGGGGGCGACCGGGAAGTTCTCCGCACCCGCCTTCTCCAGGGTCTGTCCCGCGGAGGGGTTCACCGGCGTATCTCTGGGCTGGGCCGAAGCCGACACTGCAGTCACTCCCCCGTTCTACACCGCTCGGTACCACCGGTCCGACTCGGACACGCGTCCGAGCGCGGGCGTCACGCACGGCACACCGCCCCCGCGCCCCCCAGCGTGACACCACGCGCCGCGCGCGAGAAGAGCGCCCCGCCCGGCGCACGGCGGCGCTCACCCCCGCGGCGGCGGGCCACCCGGGGTACCGGCGGCGCGCCGAAGGGCCGGCTCCGGAGTGTTCCGGGGCCGGCCCTTCGGTGCCGGGGCGCTTCGGGGCCCTACGGGCGCTCGCCGCGCTCGTAGCGGCCGACGACCTCGTCGGTCGGGCCGTCCATGACCAGCTCGCCGGCCTCGATCCAGATGGTCCGCTCGCAAACCTCGCGGATCGAGTTGTTGTCGTGGCTGACCAGGAAGACCGTACCGGCGGAGCCGCGCAGCTCGTCGATCCGCTTCTTGCTGCGCTGCTGGAAGGCCTGGTCACCGGTGGCCAGCGCCTCGTCGATCAGCAGCACGTCGTGGGTCTTGGCGGCGGCGATCGAGAAGCGCAGCCGGGCGCCCATGCCGGAGGAGTAGGTGCGCATCGGCAGGGAGATGAAGTCGCCCTTGTCGTTGATCCCGGAGAACTCCACGATGTCCTGGTAGCGCTCCCGCACGTCGGCCGGGGACATCCCCATCGCCAGGCAGCCCAGGACGACGTTGCGCTCGCCGCTGAGCTCGTTCATCAGGGCCGCGTTGACGCCCAGCAGCGAGGGCTGGCCGTTGGTGTAGATGCCGCCCTTCTCGGTCGGCAGCAGGCCCGCGATGGCGGCCAGCATGGTCGACTTGCCGGAGCCGTTGGAGCCGATCAGGCCGACGGCCTCACCCTTGTACGCGGTGAAGCTGATGCCCTTGACCGCGTGCACCTCGCGCACGCCGGAGGCGCGCTTGCGGCTGATGATGCGGCTCAGCGCCGAGGTGGCGCTGCCCTTGCCGGAGCCGGCGCCGTGCACCCGGTAGACGATGTGCACGTCGTCGACGACGACGGTGGGCTCGCGGGCGACCTTGGTGTCCGCCACGGTGTCGCGCTTGCTCAGGTCGGTGTCAGCCACGGCCGTACTCCTCCTCGGCCTTCCAGAAGAAGACGTATCCGATGACGAAGATCCCGACCGCCCAGGCGATGCCGTAGGTCCACTGGTGCGGCGGCAGGGACTGGTGTGCGGGCAGGTGCTTGTTGTAGATGACCGGCGCGAAGGCGTGCCGCAGCAGGTCCATGTAGACCGAGGCCGGGTTGATGTTGCAGATCACCTGGATGTAGCCCGGCCAGTCGTGGACCCGGTCCTGGATGCTGAACATCACGCCGGACAGGAACATCCAGGCCCGCATCACGAACGGGATCAGCTGGGAGATGTCACTGGTCTTGGCACCGATCCGGGCGAAGATCAGCGAGACGCCGGTGTTGAACATCGTCTGCAGGATCAGCGCCGGGATGATCAGCAGCCAGGTCTTGCCCGGGGTGATGCCCGCGGCCAGCACGGTGACGACCAGCACCACCATCGAGATCAGCAGCTGCTGGAGCTGGATCACGGTGAACGCGATCGGCAGGCTGGCGCGCGGGAAGTGCAGCGCGCGGATCAGGCCGAGGTTGTCGGAGATCGCCCGGGTGCCGGCCTGCACCGCGTTCTGGGTGAACTGGAAGACGAAGACGCCGATGCACAGCCAGGCGATGTAGGTGTGCGGCGGGAATCCGTTCTTGCTCTTCAGGATCACGCCGAAGACCAGGTAGAACACGCCGCAGTTGAGCAGCGGGGTCACGACCTGCCAGAGCTGGCCCAGCTTGGCGTCGGTGTACTGGGCCACCAGGCGGGCGGTGGCGAAGGCCCAGATGAAGTGGCGCCGAGCCCAGAGCTGCTTGGTGTAGGCGAACAGTCCGGGCCGGGCACCGCTCACCGACAAGCCGTACTTGTCCGCGAGCTGCTTGGGGGTCAGGCCCGCGTCCGCCCCCCTCGGGGCTGAGAGGCTCACGGATTCACTCACTGTCGACACATTCGTCCTTCGCGCGGGATCGGTCGGGGCGGCCGGTCGGCGGGGGTCCGCCGGCCTTGCGCCGAGGGGGATCCACTGGGATCACGGGGGAGGTTCGGGCCGGTGTGTGGTCACCGGCCACGGCGATCGATCGCTCGATCCAATCAGATGATCGGAGGTCGGCCCATCCTGGTCAGTCGCCAGACGGTCCGCCATCGCATGGGCCGCCGCGCACCGCAGGGTTCGCGGAAGCCCGCCCGGAATCCGCCCAGCCAGGCCTTCAGCCCCTCCGCGGAGGGGCGTCGGGCCACGGTCAGCAGAAACCAGGTTCCCAGATAGAGAGGCACCAACGGGGCCGGAAGGTTCCGCCTCGCGAGCCAGACCCGGTTACGGGCCACGTTGTGGAAGTAGGCGGCGTGCCGGGCCGGCGAGGTGGCGGGGTGGTGCAGCACCACGTCCGCCCGGTAGTCGATGGCCCAGCCCGCGTCCAGGGCGCGCCACGCGAGGTCGGTCTCCTCGTGGGCGTAGAAGAACTCGGCGGGCAGCTGCCCGGCCTGCTCGAACACCTTGCAGCGCACGGCGCTCGCGCCGCCCAGGAAGGTGGTCACCCGGGAGGAGCGCAGCGGGTCGCTGGCGCGCAGCCGGGGGACGTGCCGGCGCTGGGTGACACCGGTGTCCGGGTCCTCGATCCGGAAGGACACGATGCCCAGCTCCGGGTCGGCGGTGAAGGCCTCGCGCAGCAGACGGGCCGAGTCGGCGCGCGGCAGCAGCCCGTCGTCGTCCAGGAAGAGGACGGCGTCCACCTCCCGGCCGTCCGGCCCGAACAGCTCGATGCCGACGTTGCGCCCGCCCGGGATGCCGAGGTTCTCCGGCAGCGCGACGGTGCGCACGCCCGCGGGCAGCGGGGGCAGCTCGACGCCCTGGCCGACCACGGCGAGCTCGACGGCCGGGCCCTCCTGGGCGCGGACCGACTCGATCAGGGCGTTGAGCTCGGCGGGCCGGTTGCCCATGGTGATGATGACGACGCCGAGGCGGAAGTTCTCCGCGATGGTCGAGGTGCTCACGCGCCCACCTCGCTGCGCTCGGCAGGTGCAGTCGCACACGCGCACCTCTTGATCATGGACTCGCTCCGCTCGTTCATCGCAGCCTGCTGGAGAGGACGATGCTCAGCAGGTGCAGCACGGTCTGCAGCATGGCGATCGCCGCCAGCACCACGACCGCGAGCCGGGTAAAGAACAGCCCGCCGTGCACGGCGTCGGCGATCCCGGCCGCCAGGATGAACAGCGAAGCCTCGACCGCGCCGACCAGGCGGTGGAACTTCAGCAGCGAGGCCGCCCGGCGGGCCCTGGCCACCGAGGCCGAGCGCGGCACCGAGGCGCTGTCCTCGACGGCCGTCATGCCGCTGCGGGCGCGGGCCACGTCCACCAGGTCGGTCTCGGACTTGATCAGGATCGCGCCGAGCGCGGCCAGCGTGCCCAGGAAGGCCCACTCCCAGTGGGAGCCGCCGCCCTCGCGGTGCAGCAGGTCGGTGGCGCGCAGCCCGAGGCCGGTCAGCAGGGCCGCCTCGGACATGTAGTGGCCGACCCGGTCCAGGTAGACGCCGGTCAGCGAGGTCTGCCGGCGCCAGCGGGCCACCTCGCCGTCCACGCAGTCCAGCAGCAGGTAGACCTGGATCAGCAGGGCGCCCAGGACCGCGCCGGTGATGCCCGGCACGACCAGCGCGGCGCCGGCCAGGATGCCGGTGAACATCATCAGGTAGGTCAGGCCGTTGGGCGTGATCGCCGTCACGGTCGACAGCACGCGGGTGATCCGCAGCGAGATCTTCCGCATGTACAGACGCCCGGCCCAGTGCTCGGCGCTGCGGCGCTGGAGCATGCCCTCCGGGTGGATCACCGCGCGCAGTTCCTCGATCGAGGGCCGGCGGGTCAGGTCCACCGGGGGCCGCTCGGCGCCCGCGGTGGAGGGGTCAGCTGTTGACGGCTTGGACATAGTCGGCGTACGCGTCCCTGATTGCGGAAGGGGAGAGGTCGAGGTGTTCCAGGATGGTGAAGCGCCCCGGGCGGGTGTTGGGAGCGTAGTGCACCGCTTCGGTGAACTCCGCCTCGGTGAAACCGATCTGAGCCGCGGTCACCGGCAGGCCGTGGCTCGCCAGGCGCTCCACGATCAGACCGGTCAGCTCGCGCTCGCCCCGCAGGAAGCTGGCGAACGCGGCGCCGAGGCCCACCTGTTCGCCGTGCTGGGCGGAACGCTTGGGGTACAGCACGTCCAGGGCGTGCGAGATCTCGTGGCAGGCGCCCGACGAGGGCCGGGTGCTGCCCGCGATGTTCATCGCGATGCCGGACAGTACCAGGGCCTCCGCGAGGGCCGTCAGGAGGTCCTGGTCCTGAGTGCTCCCCGGGTGCCGCAGCAGGTTCTCGCCCGCCGAGCGGGCCATCGCCACGGCCAGTCCGTCCACCGGCTCGCCGGTGACCGCGTGCGACAGCTCCCAGTCCGCGCAGGCCGAGATGTTGGAGATCACGTCGCCCACCCCGGCCGCCACGAAGCGCTGCGGGGCCTGCCGGATCACGTCCAGGTCGACGATGATGCCGATCGGGCTGGGCACCCCGTAGGAGCCCCGGCCGGCGTCGTTGTCGAGGGTGGAGACCGGCGAGCAGATGCCGTCGTGGGCCAGGTTGGTGGCGACCGCGACCACCGGCAGGCCGACCCGGGCGGCGGCGTACTTGGCGGCGTCGATGATCTTGCCGCCACCGAGGCCGACGACCGCGTCGTAGTGCTTGCCGCGCATCTCCTCGGCGAAGCGCACCGCGCTGTCGAGGCTGCCGTCGTCCACGTTGAACCAGTCGGCGCCGGGCAGGGCCGGCTCCAGGCGCTCGCGCATCGCGGCGCCGGAGCCGTTGCTGATCGCCACCGCGATCCGGCCCGAGGCCGACAGCCGCTGGTCCGCCAGGATGCCGCCGAGCGCGTCCAGCGCGCCCGGGCGGATCTCGGCGAACAGCGGCGACGGGACCAGCCGGGTCAGTACTGGCACGCGATCTCCCGCGCCTTCGCCAGGTCGTCGTGGTTGTCGACCTCGACCCAGGACACCTCGCCGATCGGCTGCACGTCGATCCGCAGGCCCCGGTCGACCATCTCCTGGTAGCCGTCCTCGTAGTACAGCTGCGGGTCGCGCTCGTAGGTGGCGCGCAGCGCGTCGGTCAGGTCGGCGGCGGCGGCCGGGTTGATCACGGTGACGCCGATGTACTCGCCGGTCGCCTCGACCGGGTCCATCAGCTTGGTGATGCGGCGCATGCCGGCGACCGGGTCGACGACGACCTTCATCTCCTCGTCGGCGAGCTTCTTCACCGTGTCGAGGGCGAGCAGGATGCCGGGGGCCGTGCCGGACTCGGTGAGGCGCCGGTTGCCCTCCAGCATGGTGCGCTGCACCGAGGCCGGGTGGACGGTGTCGCCGTTGGCCAGCAGCAGGCCCTCGGCGAACAGGTCACGGGCGCACCAGAGCGAGTACGCGTTGTTCCACTCCTCGGCCTTGTCGTTCTCGACCAGGTGGAGCTTGACGCCGTACTTGCTCTCCAGGGCGTCCTTGCGGTCGTACACCGCCTCCTTGCGGTAGCCGACGACGATCGCCGCCTCGCGCAGTCCGACCTCGGCGAAGTTGCCGAGGGTGAGGTCCAGGACGGTCCGCTCCCCGTCGACCGGCACCAGTGCCTTGGGCAGGGTGTCGGTGTACGGGCGCAGCCGGCGGCCGGCGCCGGCTGCCAGAACGAGGCCGATCATGCGGGGTCTCCTGATCCGTCGTGCGTCGTGCGATGCGCGCGGGGATGTGCCGACGGGCCCGACGGCGCTGTCGCCCGCCGGACCGGCGTTCGGCCGGGCCCGGCGGCGGCGCGCCGGACCGGCACAGATCCGGGCAGCGTGTCCTAAGTGATGGTAGGCGACCCGGACGACCCACCCGAACGCGGCCGGAGACGGTGAGGTGACGGCGGAGTGGAGGTGCCGTGATCGAACAGGATGGGAACGGAACCCGAACTGGCCTTCGGGACGAATGACCCTTCCGGGGGCGTCCCGGACCGTTCCCTGCACGGATCGGAACTCCCCCCGGCCATGATCCGCCCGGTTGTGCGTGGGACCCGTCCGGACCGCCACCCATACGGCAGACTGGAGCCCGACGCCGGCGCCGGTGCCCCCGCTGCGTCCCGTGCACCCCACCAGGTGCCCCCCGACGCACCCGATGCTCCCGTTGCTCCCGCTCCCGAAAGAGGCCCCATGCCCCAGAGTCCGCCGACCGACCCGACCCACTTCGCCGCCGAGATCGACACCGGTCTGGACGTGGAGACAGACGTGACGGTCGACCCCCGGGCCTCCGCCGCCGCCCCCGCGGGCGCCGAGATCCTGCTGGAACTGGTCGACGACGAGGGCGTCACCGTCGGCACCGCCGAGAAGCACTGGGCCCACCAGCAGCCGGGCCGGCTGCACCGGGCCTTCTCGGTGTTCCTCTTCGACCGCCAGGGCCGGCTGCTGCTGCAGCGCCGGGCGCTCGGCAAGTACCACTCCCCCGGCGTCTGGTCGAACACCTGCTGCGGGCACCCCTACCCGGACGAGCCGCCGTTCGTCGCCGCCGCCCGGCGCACCGGCGAGGAGCTGGGTGTCGCACCGGCGCTGCTCTGCGAGGCCGGGACGGTCCGCTACGACCTGCCGGACGAGGCCTCCGGGATGATCGAGCGGGAGTGGAACCACCTCTTCGTCGGGCTGGTCACCGCGCCGGTCGAGCCGAACCCGGAGGAGGTCGACGACTTCGCCTTCGTCACCGCCCAGGAACTGCGCGAGCTGCGGGACGAGCGGCCGTTCTCGGTCTGGTTCGAGACCGTCTTCGAGGCGGCGCTGCCGGGGATCCGGGAGATCGCCGGCCGGGACTGGTAGCGGCCGCACCTCCGTGGGGGCCGTCGTCAGCGCCCGGGCTCCGGGGGGACGGGCAGCGAGGCCCAGATGACCTTGCCGCCCTCCCCCGTGTGCTCGACGTCGCACACCCCGCCGGCCTGCAGGGTGACGCTCTTCACCAGCAGCAGGCCGCGCCCGCCGGTCCGGCCGGTGTCGCTCTCCAGGGCCTTCGGCCGGTACGGGTCGCCATCCTCGACCGAGACCCGCACCCAGCCCCGGCGCACCGACAGCTCGGTGGTCACCTCGGGTGACAGCTCGGCCGCGTGCTTCACCGCGTTGCCGACCAGCTCCGAGACGATCAGCAGCACGTCGTCCACCAGCTCCTGGTAGCGCACCCCGGTCATCCCCTGGGCCAGCAGGCGGTCGCGCACCGCGTGGCGGGTGCGCGGCACGGAGGCCTCGACGGCGGGCACCCGGAAGTGCCACACGCCCTCGACGGGACCGCCGGCGGACTGCCGCCCGCCGGCTCGGCTGCCGGGTCTCGACTCGGCCTTCGCCGCCCCGCTGATCTGCTCCACGTCCAGCCGCCCTTCGTCCGCTTCGTCCGCGATCCGGGAATCAGGCGATCCGCTCATGGCGCCCTCGGTCCACAGAGGCTAGGAGAGCGGTCGGCGCGGCCGGGGCACCGTCGACAAGTTGCCCGTGTCGGATCACTTCCGACCGGTATCGATCACGGGTGGGGGCGGAATCGATCGTTTGCTTCGCGCTCACCACCGCTTCGGGCGGGATTCGAGCGCGCTCGCGAGGGGTCCCAGCCAGTCGGGCCGGGCCTGGTGCCCCGGGCCTCGGTCGGGGGCGCGGCGAGGGGCGAGGCCGGGGGCGCGGCGAGGGCGGCGGTGAGGGGCGAGGCCGGGGGCGCGGTCGGGGGCGAGGAAACGCAGGTGAGAAGCACTCCGGAACCCTGGTAATGTTCTCTCTGTCGCCGAGGGGGCGAGAGAAAATCCCCCGAAGCACACACCCCGTCCGGGTGGCGGAATGGCAGACGCGCTAGCTTGAGGTGCTAGTGCCCTTTATCGGGCGTGGGGGTTCAAGTCCCCCCTCGGACACAGTCGAAATTCCCCGTGGAATCCGAAAGGATCCCACGGGGAATTTGCTTTTCCGGCCCATGGCCGCCTTCCCCTTGATCCACTGCCGGTCGGCGGTGTGGCGTCGGTCTCGTCGAGCGGTCCCGAACGCCCGAAAGCCGGACACGAGATGGCAACGATCGGACGGTTTGAGCTTCCCCTGAGGTTTTCGCCCCATTTCGGACCATAGGCTGCTGGGGTTTGTCCGGAATACCGATGCAAAACCGTAAAAGCACCGACACCATCCGCTGAACCCCGAGCGAGAGGACCGATACGTTGAGTGAGCCCGCTTCGTCGACGGCATCACACCAGAACTACCGCCGATCGCTCGGAACCATCAGCCTGACAGCTGTCGGGCTGGGGTCGATCATCGGTTCCGGCTGGCTGTTCGGTGCCGAGCGGGCGGCCAAGCTGGCCGGCCCCGCCTCGATCCTCGCCTGGGTGATCGGCGCCGCCGTGGCGCTCACCATCGCCCTCACGTACAGCGAGCTGGGATCGATGTTCCCCAAGGCCGGCGGCATGGTCCGGTACGGCCAGTACTCGCACGGCTCGCTGGCCGGCTACCTGGCCGCCTGGGCCAACTGGATCGCCATCGTCTCGGTCATCCCGGGTGAGGCCACCGCGTCCGTCCAGTACATGAGCTCCTGGCACTACGGATGGGCCAAGGCCTTGTACGACGGCAAGGAGCTGAGCGTCAGCGGCGTCGCGCTGGCCAGCGTCCTGCTGCTCGTGTACTTCGCGCTGAACTGGTTCGCGATCACGCTGTTCGCCAAGACCAACACGGCGATCACCGTGTTCAAGGTCGTCGTGCCGACACTCACCGCCGGTGCGCTGCTCTTCGCGCACTTCGACACCTCGCACTTCACCGACCACGGCGGTTTCGCGCCGAACGGCTGGAGCGCGGTGTTCACCGCCGTGGCGACCTCCGGCATCGTCTGGGCGTTCAACGGCTTCCAGTCGCCGCTCAACCTGGCCGGCGAGGCCCGCAACCCCGGCAAGTCGCTGCCCAAGGCCGTGATCAGCTCGATCCTGATCGCCCTCGTGATCTACATCGCGCTGCAGGTCGCCTTCCTCGGCGCCGTGCCGGACGACGGCCTGGCCAACGGCTGGGGCGGCCTCGGCTACACCTCGCCGCTGGCCGACCTCGCGATGGCCTGGGGCCTCAACTGGCTCGCCATGCTGCTGTACGCGGATGCGTTCGTCTCGCCGTCCGGCACCGGCATGATCTACGCCGCCACCACCTCGCGCATGATCCACGGCGTGCAGGAGAACGGCCACCTGCCGAAGATCTTCGGCAAGGTCGACGCCAAGACCGGCATCCCGCGCCCGGCGCTGGTGCTCAACCTCGTGGTCGCCTTCCTGTTCCTCGCGGTCTTCCGTGGCTGGGGCTCGCTGGCCGAGATCGTCTCGGTGGCCACCGTGATCTCCTACATCACCGGCCCGGTCGCCGTGATGGCGCTGCGCCGCCTCGCCCCGGACCTGCCGCGGCCGGTGAAGCTCAAGGCCATGCCGGTGATCGCTCCGATCGCCATGGTGTTCGGCTCGCTGGTGCTGTACTGGGCCAAGTGGCCGCTCACCGGCAAGGTCATCCTGCTGATGGCCGCCGGTCTGCCGATCTGGGCCTGGTACGAGCTGCGCAAGCCGTTCGCCGAGCTGAAGCCGCACCTGAAGGCGGGCGCCTGGATGGTCGCCTACCTGTTCGTGATGGCCGGGATCTCCTGGGCCGGCAGTGCCGACTTCGGCGGGCACGGCTACCTGCCGGAGGGCTGGGACCTGCTGATCGTGGCCGCGATCGGTCTGGCGTTCTACTACTGGGGCGTCGCCAGTTCCTGGGCCAACCCCTCGCTGGCCGCGGTGCGCCGCGAGCTGGAGGTCGAGGCGGCGGCGGAGGCCGCTGGGGCCACCGGGGACGCGGAGCCTTCGCGGGTCTGAGCGGGTACGTGCTTCGAAGGGCCGGTCGGGTTTCCGACCGGCCCTTCGGCGTTCGGCCGCCGTCGGTGCCCCAGCGGGGCCGGTCAGCCGCGGCGGGCGCGGCGGATCGCCGAGGAGACGACCGGGGGCAGGAGGTCCTTGGCGGCGCGCTTGGCGACGTTGACCGGTCGGCGTGCCTCGGCGGCGCGGGCGCGGCGCACGGCGAGGTCGTGCGCGGCCTCGTCCTGGGCCGTCCGGAGCGCGCCGCGGGACTCCGGCTGCCCGCCGCCCGGTCGCTGCAGGTAGCGGGAGCCGCGGAACGGCCGGATGCCCTCCGAGCTGCCGGTCATCCGCAGCAGCTGCCGGCCGTTGAGGGTCTCGGTGCTCAGGTGACAACCGGCGGCGAGGTCCACCCGGTCGAGCAGCTCGCGCTGGAACGGCTCCGGGTCGCCCCAGGTGCCGTAGAACTTGCACTCGGTGAGCATGATCGGCCGGAGGCCGTGGTTGAACACCGCCTCCCAGGTCGCGGCCGCGACGCCGGGGGTGTGCTGGGAGCGGTAGTCGTCCAGCACCACGACGCCCTGGTCCCGCAGGGCGACCCGGGCCACCTGGAGGTCGCCCACCACGTGCTCGTAGAGGTGGGAGGCGTCGATGTGGATGAAGCGGTACGCCCCGGCCGGGACCCGTCCGCCCGCGAGCGCGGAGGTCGGGGCCTGGATGATGTCCGGCAGTTCGTCGTGGAAGGCCAGGTAGTTGGCCTCGAAGGCCGAGCGGGTGAGGGTCTTCCGGTAGGAGACGTTCATCTCGGTGGAGTTCTCGTCGTCCGGAGCGTCCGAGTCGAAGAGGTCACAGACGGTGAAGGTCTCGCCGGGCCGGAGGTGCTCGCCTATCACGATGGCGCTTCTGCCCAGGTAGGCGCCCATCTCCATCAGGTCACCCGTGACGCCCTGCTCGGCCTGCCGGCCGAGGAACCACTCGAAGGCGTGCCGGTCGTGGTCCCAGAACCAGCCCGGGACGTCTTCCAACACGGTCGGTTCGCCGGGCCGCTGCGATTCGCCCCTCAACGCGGTGTCGGTCACGGGATGCTCCTTAGCGGTACGGATGACCTGCGGATTCTGAGCCTCACCTCGGCGCGGTGGCGGCCTTCCCGGCCACGGGGAACGAACCGGACCACCGGCGGCACACGGGTCGACCCCTCCACCGACAGTAGGCCCCACCACGGAGTTCGCTGCAATCTACAGCGGTGCCCGGGCGATGAGGAGGCCTTTCGCGTCTCGAATTGTGGAATCGCGGCACCTGCGGGTCCACCACTGGAAGGGAACCCGGCCCGGCCGGTGACACACGCCCCGTGTGCCCCGGTCCGGGCGCCGGATGGATCGGCATGACGGGCCGTCGGTGCGGGAGTCGGCCGGGCTCCCGGGTCGGGCGTCCGGCGGACGCACCGTCAACTCCAGCCCCGAGCCGGGTCGGTGGCCGAGCCGGGCGGTGCGCCGGTCGGGATCGGACCGTCCGTCGAGGGCACCGTGCGGTTCGCCAGGAGGTAACCGGCCGGCCCACGCGGCGGGATTGACTCTTGCGCGCGGCCGTCCGGCCGCCTTGACTGAGCTTCTGACTAGCGCTGTTAGTTAAAGTGGCTGACGAGCTGAGAGGACGACCCGTGCGGCAGCAGGAGTACCCGGAGTACGGCGACCAGTACATCGACGGCGCCTGGCGGCCCTCCCGGGACTCCGGGTCGATCACCGTGCTGAACCCGGCGAACGGGCAGGTGCTCGCCACCGTGCCGGCGGGTGCGGCGGCCGATGTCGACGCCGCGGTGGCCGCGGCCCGCCGGGCGGCCCGGGGCTGGGCCGCCACCACCCGCGAGGAGCGGCTCGCGCTGCTGACCCGGCTGCGGGACGGGATCGCCGGCGCCCAGGGTGAGATCACCTCGACCGTGGTCGCTGAGCTGGGCGCCCCGGTCGGCTTCGCCGGGGCCGTGCACGCCGGGCTGCCGCTGACGGTGGCGACCTCGTACCTGACCCTGCTGGCCGAGCACCCCTTCGAGGAGCGGATCGGCAACTCGGTGGTGCTCGCCGAGCCCGCCGGGGTGGTCGCGGCGATCACGCCGTGGAACTACCCCTTGCACCAGATCGTGGCCAAGGTCGTCCCGGCGCTGGCGGCCGGCTGCCCGGTGGTCCTGAAGCCGGCCGAGGACACCCCGCTGGTGGCCCGGCTGTTCGCCCGGCTGGTGCACGAAGTCGGCTTCCCCGCCGGGGTGTTCAACCTGGTGACCGGCACCGGCCCGGTCGCGGGCGCGGCGCTCGCGGCCCATCCGGAGGTGGATGTGGTGTCCTTCACCGGCTCCACCGCGGTCGGCCGGCAGGTCGCCGAGACGGCCGGGCGCGGGCTGAAGCGGGTCGCCCTGGAGCTGGGCGGCAAGTCCGCCAACGTGGTGCTGCCGGGCGCCGACCTGATCCGGGCGGTGAACGTGAACGTCGCCAATGTCTTCGCCAACTCCGGTCAGACGTGCAGTGCCTGGACCCGGCTGCTGGTGCACCGGGACCAGTACGAGGAGGCGCTCGCGATCGCCGCCAAGGCCGCCGAGAAGTACGTGCCGGGCGACCCGGCCGACCCGCAGACCCGGATCGGCCCGCTGGTCAACGCCAAACAGCTGGACCGGGTGCGCGGCTACCTGGAGGGCGCGCTCGCGCAGGGCGCCCGGCTGGTGACCGGCGGCCCGGAGCCGCTGCCCGACCTCCCCGCCGGCTGCTACGTCCGCCCGACCGTCCTCGCCGACGTCACCCCGGACATGGCGGTGGCCCAGGAGGAGATCTTCGGCCCGGTTCTGACCGTTCTCGCCTACCGCGACGAGGACCACGCCGTCGAGATCGCCAACGGCACGGACTACGGCCTGGCGGGCGGCGTCTGGGCCGCGGACACCGGCACCGCCGCCGCCTTCGCCCGCCGGCTGGACACCGGCCAGGTCGATCTCAACGGCGGCCGGTTCAACCCGCTGGCCCCGTTCGGCGGTTACAAGGACTCCGGGCTCGGCCGCGAACTGGGCCGGCACGGGCTGGAGGAGTTCCTTCAGTACAAGTCGCTGCAGTACTAGACGGGTTGGGCCGGGGCTGCCGAACTTCCCTTCGGCAGCCCCGGGTTGCGGCCGTCCTGCGCCGGGCCCGGCCGGACCTGGTCAGGCTCGCTCGGACCTGGTCGCGCTCGGCCGGACCTGGTCGGGCCCGGTCGGACAGGCCGGGTCAGAACCGGTCAGGCCGGGCCGGCCCGGTCAGACCAGGTCGACGCCCGGGTAGAGCGGGAAGGGCGCGAGGAGGTCGGCGGCGCGCTTGGCGATGCCGTCGCGGAGGGACTCGTCGAGGGCGTAGCTCGCCTTGGACGGGGCGCCGTTGGCGGCGGTGGTGGGGGTGGTGCCGCGCAGCACGGTGTCGATCAGGGCGGCGATCTCGTCCATCTCGGCGACGCCCAGGCCCCGGGTGGTGAGCGCCGGGGTGCCCAGCCGCACGCCCGAGGTGTACCAGGCGCCGTTCGGGTCCTGCGGAACGGAGTTGCGGTTGGTGACGACGCCCGACTCCAGCAGCGCCGCCTCGGCCTGACGGCCCGTCAGGCCGTAGCCGGAGACGTCCGCGAGCACCAGGTGGTTGTCGGTGCCGCCGGTGACCAGCTTGCCACCGCGGCGCAACAGGCCCTCGGCCAGCGCCTGGGCGTTGTCGACCACGGCGCGGGCGTAGGCCTGGAACTCGGGGCGGCGGGCCTCGGCGAGGGCGACGGCCTTGGCGGCCATGACGTGCGAGAGCGGGCCGCCGAGCACCAACGGGCAGCCGCGGTCGACGTGTTCGGCCAGCTCGGCGGTGCTGAGCACCATGCCGCCGCGCGGGCCGCGCAGCGACTTGTGGGTGGTCGTGGTGACGATGTGGGCGTGCGGCACCGGGTCGTGGTCGCCGGTCAGCACCTTGCCCGCGACCAGGCCGGCGAAGTGCGCCATGTCGACCATGAGGGTCGCGCCGACCTCGTCGGCGATCTCGCGCATCTTGCGGAAGTTCACCAGCCGCGGGTAGGCGGAGTAACCGGCCACCAGGATCAGCGGGCGGAACTCACGGGCGGTCTCACGCAGCGCGTCGTAGTCGATCAGGCCGGTGACCGGGTCGGTGCCGTAGCTGCGCTGCTCGAACATCTTGCCCGAGATGTTGGGCCGGAAGCCGTGGGTGAGGTGGCCGCCGGTGTCCAGGGACATGCCGAGCATGCGCTGGTTGCCGAGCTCCTGGCGCAGCTGGGCCCAGTCCTGCTCGGTGAGGTCGTTGACGTTGCGCACCGCGGCGCGCTCCAGGGCCGGGCTCTCGACCCGCTGGGAGAGGACGGCCCAGAAGGCGGTGAGGTTGGCGTCGATGCCCGAGTGCGGCTGGACGTAGGCGTGTTCGGCGCCGAACAGTTCGCGGGCGTGCTCGGCGGCGATCGCCTCGACGGTGTCGACGTTGCGGCAGCCGGCGTAGAAGCGGCGGCCGACGGTGCCCTCGGCGTACTTGTCACTGAGCCAGTTGCCCATGGCGAGCAGGACGGCCGGGGAGGCGTAGTTCTCGCTGGCGATCAGCTTGAGCGAGGCGCGCTGGTCCGCCAGCTCCTGGCCGATGGCGGCGGCGATCCGCGGCTCGACGCCGGCCACGACGTCCAGGGCGCTGCGGAAGGCGGTGTCGGCCGCGGGGACGGCTGCGGTGTGGGGCGTCTGCTCGGGCTGGGCCATGGCGGTCTCCTGGTGGGGATGCTGGGGCGGCCCAGGCGCTCGGCAACGACGTGAGGATTCACGGGACCGCTTCCCGATGGTCGATTCCATCCCTACGCGCCAGTCGCGGCCCACCGGGATCGTACCAACACCGCGGGGACTGTGGCGGAGGTCTCAGAATGCGGAACGGGCCGTCCGGTTCGACGGGTTATGTCCGTTCTCCCGCAACGCCCGTGTTGCGGGGAAATGAAGCCGCCACAATTCCCGAAACAGTGCGGAAGGAATTCCGCCGACGCGGCTTCCGGTGATTTGCGGAACATCGGACGCATCCGATCTGATGTCGCTCGAACAGCCGCCGGGAAACCCCTGGGGACGGTTCGGAAATGCCCACCAGCGCACCCTCACCCATGGGGCGGCGGAGAATTCGGGGAGTACGGCTCTCATGACAGCGGTCGACACAGTCGCAGTTACCGGCACAGCCTCCGGGCCGGCTGCACCGAGCCTGCTGCGCCGGGTGCTGCGCGACCGGGTCGGCGCCGCCGCGACCGCCGTCGTCCTGCTGTTCCCGCTGCTCGCCCTGGCCGCGCCGCTGATCGCCGCCCTGTACGGGAAGAACCCGGTCGAGCACTACGGCCAGAACGCTCCGGGCCTGCTCAGCGACGGTGGACAGCCGATGCTGCCGAACGGCGGGATCTCCGGGGAGTTCTGGTTCGGCCTGGAGCCCGGTCTCGGCCGGGACGTGCTGACCCAACTGCTGTACGGCATCCGCACCTCGCTGCTGATCGCCGTCGCCTCGGCCGCCGTGACCACCACGCTCGGCGTGCTGGCCGGGGTCGCCGTCGGCTATCTCGGCGGGATCGCGGACCGGCTGTTCGGCTTTGTCGCCAATGTGCTGCTGGCCTTTCCGACACTGCTCCTGCTGCTCGCGCTCAGCCCGGTGATCCAGTCCCGACTGGTCGATCCGGGCAGCGCGGAGCCGGAGTGGATGCAGTTCCTGGTGCTGATCCTGGTTTTCTCCGCGTTCGGCTGGATTCCGCTCGCGCTTTCCCTGCGGGCCACCGTCCGCTCGCTCCGGGAAAGGGATTTCGTGCAGTCCGCCCGGGCGCAGGGGGCGAGCCGGTTCCACGTCGTGGTCCACGAACTCCTGCCGAACGTCCGCTCCCAGCTGCTGGTGCACGCCACCATGGCGGTGCCGACCTTCGTCGCCTCCGAGGCCGCACTGTCCTTCCTCGGCGTCGGCATCACCGAGCCCGTCCCCGACTGGGGGCGGATGATCTCGCGCGGCTCGGAGGTCTTCCAGGCCGACCCGACCTACCTGGTGTTCCCCGGGGTGGCACTGCTGGTGTTCGTGCTCGCCTTCAACCTGCTCGGCGACGCCGTCCGGGACGCGCTGGACCCGCGCCGGGCCCGCTGACCCCTGACCCCCTTCCACCCGATCAACCATCCGAGCCCGCCCCGATCCGACGTGTCGGGGCAAGGAGAGATTCGCCATGCGCTGGACCAAACCCTCGCTCGCCGTCATCGCCACCGTCCTGCTGGCGACCTCCTGCTCGGCCGGCGCGGGCAGCACCGGCTCCGCCGCCGACGGGGCCCCGGCCAAGGAGACCTCCCCGCTCACCGCCGCGCTCGGCACCGAGCGGGAGAGCGCCGGCCCCGCCCCGGCCGTCCCCGGTGCCCGACCGGGCGGCACGGTGAACGTGTACAACAGCGTCGAGTTCCGCCACCTGGACCCGCAGAAGGTCTACGCGGGCGCCGGCTACAACGCCTCGCTGCTCTGGGGCCGCCAGCTGACGCAGTATCAAATTGTCGATGGTAAGGCCAAGTTGGTCGGCGACCTGGCCACCGACACCGGCACCCCGGCCGACGGCGGGCGCACCTGGACGTACCGGCTCAAGGAGGGCGTAGCCTGGGAGGACGGCAAGCCGATCACCTCCCAGGACGTCAAGTACGGCATCGAGCGCACCTTCGGGAAGGGCTACGAGGTCGGCCCGCCGTACTGGCCGCAGTGGCTCACCGGCGAGCCCAGCTACGAGGCGGCGCGCGCCAGGTACGCCGGCCCGCAGGCGGGCGACCTCGCCGCGATCGAGACCCCGGACGAGCGCACCCTGGTCTTCCACTTCCCGCAGCCGCAGGCCGACGTGCCGTACATGGCCGCGCAGTCCTCCTCCGCGCCGGTGCGCCGGGACAAGGACACCGGGACGGACTACGACCGGCTGCCGTTCGCCACCGGCCCGTACCGGATCGTCGAGCACGTCCAGAACACCCGCATGGTGCTGGAGCGCAACCCGGCCTGGAAGGCGGAGACCGACCCGATCCGCAACCAGTACCCGGACCGGTTCGTCTTCACGTACGGCAAGGAGGCGCTCAACGGCAACCAGCAGATCCTCTCCGGGCGGGACGGCGGCGCCGACGCCACCACCGCCTCCGACGAGCTCTCCCCCGAGCTGTACCAGAGCGCGGACACCGACCCGAAGGCCAAGGAGCTGGTCGTCTCCGGCCGCCGGGGCGCCTTCGTCAGCCAGCTGGTGATCAACAACGAGCGGGTGCCGGACGTCGAGGTGCGCAGGGCCCTGCACCTCGGGTACCCGCGCCAGCAGGCCCGGCAGGTCCAGGGCGGCTCCCGCACCGGCGAGTTGGCCACTACGCTCAGCTCGCCCGCGCTGATCGACTGGCAGAAGTACGACCTCTACCCCGCGAAGCCCGAGGGCGACCCGCAGGCTGCCAAGGCCGCGCTCGCCAAGGCCGCGCAGGCCCCGTCGAGCCTGACCTACGCGTACAAGAACACCCCGGACGGGCAGCGCGTCGCCCAGGTGCTGGTGGACGGTTTCGCCAAGGCGGGCCTCGCCGTGGTGCCCAAGCCGATCGACCCCAAGGCCTACCTGGACGAGGTGCACCGGGCCGACTCGCCGTACGACCTGTTCGAGGAGACCAGCTCCGTCGACTGGCCGACACCGTCCACGCTGATCCCGTTCTCCTTCGACGGCCGGGCCGGCAGCGACATCAACTCGGCCCGCTACCGCAACCCGGAGGTCGACAGGGAGATCGACCGGATCAACCAGATCGGCGAGCCGCGCGCCAAGGCCAAGGAGCTGTACGCGCTGGAGCAGACCGTGATGAAGGACCTGCCGGTGCTTCCGCTCACCTACCCGACCGTCAACCAGCTGCGCGGCAGCAACGTCGGCGGGGCGTTCATCCACCCGATCTACGGGGCGGTCGGGCTGACCTGGCTGTACCTGAAGTCCTGAGGGCGCGGGCCGGGTTCCCGCCGCCACCGCGCGGTGGCGGCGGGAACCCGGCCGCGCCCCCCCCCCCCCCCCCCCCCCCCCCACTCCCCCCCCCCCCCCCCCAGGACAGC